>JAITQH010000112.1 GCA_031288985.1 Candidatus Methanoplasma sp.
AAGTCCGCTTTGGTTTTTGGAGCCAATCCAAAACGGGCATAGCGCGGGTCGGCTTCCTTGTTTGCAGAGTCCCAGCTTTGAGAATATGGAGGATTGGACACCACCGCGTCCACATAGAGCGGATTGTAAGTGCCAATAGGGTCGTTGTCGTCGAAATAAGGCCAGTCATCCTCTAACGTATCGCCGTTTCGCGTCACGATGTTGTCTGGCAGGATACCGCGCATAACAAGATTCATGCGAGTAAGGTTGTAGGTATTCTCATTAAGCTCTTGTGCGTAATACTTGATGCCGTTCTCGTTGTTGATATGCTTTGCAACAGACCGACCGATGTTTATGAGCAGAGAGCCGGAGCCGCTTGTCGGGTCGCATATCTCTATTTTCGTTTTGTCCTTCAAATGGTCTGCCACGATTTCGGACATGAGAAGCGAAACTTCGTGAGGCGTGTAGAACTCGCCCGCTTTCTTCCCTGCGTTCGCGGCGAACATGCTGATCAGATACTCATAGATGAACCCCAAAACGTCGTAATTCTCTTTCTCATCCATCGGAATGACTTTTATCAGTTGTATCAGGCCGCTGATGGCCTTTGTCTGTGTGCCGGAGCTGTCGCCGAGCTTGGACAGCCCGGTTTGCAGGGTGTCCAATATGCGGTCAAAAACCTTTTTGTGCGTGGAGTTGATAAGGCGGTCGAACGCGGAAAGCGCATCGCGCACATCCGACACGTCAAAGTCCTTCCCTTTCTCAACCCACGTCGAAAAGAGGTTTTCGTACGCAATGAAATATCCGATGTTTTCTTGGATGGCCTTGACGGTTCCAGGATCGTTTTCCGAAAGGGCTTTGATGTCGTCCTCTGTGCCGCCTTGCTCGTATACGTACTTCACTTCGGCATCCGACAGATACTTGTAAAATATGAATCCGAGAATGTAGTCCTTGTATTCGTTCGCTTCGATCTTGGAACGCATTTTGTTGGCGGATTCCCATATTTTTGATGCCAGTTGTTGCTTGTTCATGTTGTCCTCCCGTTGTTATTGACGATCGCGCACCCAGTTTTGTCGTTCGGTCCGTCCGCCGCGGCGATCACACGCCGCGGTCGCGGTTCCATATGATCTTGTGGAGCTGCGGCAGGACCCTGACGTCAAGCCTTCCCGCTATGGCGGCCTCGGCGAGCGTCCTCAGATCCGTTCCGCCCACGGGGCTGAATATTATGTTGGCCGATATTGGGCGCTCGGTGATGAATCTTATCGCATAATCAAGATCTGCATCGCCGCCGATGACGAACTTCAGCTGATCCTTGCCTGTGAGCAGGGGAATGTTCGACGGCATCATCCGATCCGACATTCCGGACGACGGGCATTTTATGTCCATGCTTATGATGAGATCGTTCCAATTCGGTATATCCGTCAGGTCGACGGAGCCGTTGGTCTCCAGGACCACGCGCTTCCCGGCATCCCTGAGCATTTGCAGCAGTTCGCAGGAATCCGCCTGCAGCAGCGGCTCCCCGCCTGTGAGGCAGACGTTTCGGAAGCCCGCCGTCATCTCCAAGATCTCGGGAAGGGGCGTCTCGACCCCTCCGTCCAAGGCGTACTTCGTGTCGCACCACTCGCAGGAGAGGTTGCAGCCTTCCGTCCGTATGAAGTACGTGGGCGCCCCCATCATCAGGCCTTCGCCCTGAATGGAACTGAAGCGCTCGCATATCTTCATGGCGTCACCTGTACTCTATTTCGTCCCTGCATCCGGCTTCCTCGAACCCTTTCAGCCTGATGCGGCAGGAGTCGCAGCGTCCGCATGCCTTCTCTCCTCCGTTGTAGCATGACCATGTCAGCTCCAAGGGGGCGTTCAGAGCCTTTCCGAGCCTGACGATGTCGGCTTTCGTCGAATGCAGAATGGGTGTCATTATCTTCACCGGACGGCCCTCGACGCCCGTCTTGGTGCCCTTTGCGAGCATCTCCCCGAACGCCTCGAAGAACTCCGGCCTGCAGTCGGGATATCCCGAATAGTCGACGGCGTTGGCTCCGATGTATATCCTCTCCGCGTCGATGGACTCGGCCAGTCCTGCGGCCGCGCTCAGGAATATTATGTTCCTCGCCGGGACGTACGTCGGCGGGATCTCCGACGACAGATCCCCGTCCCGATCCTCCGGAACGTCTATCTCCTTCCTTGTGAGCGCAGACCTGAACGACGTCATGTCCATATCCATGATCGCATGTTTTACGCCGTATCTCCCGCAGACCGCCTCCGCGGATCTGAGTTCGCGGCCGTGCCTCTGCCCGTATCTGAAGCTCAGCGCGGTGACCTCGCAGCCGTCCGCAACGGCCTTGGCCAGCGTAACGGTGGAATCGAGCCCTCCGGAGAGAAGGACCACCGCCTTCATCTCAGCACCTTCGTGTACCATGCGGTCTGCCCCCTCTCCTCGTCCAAGCCGACCGACACGCTGGCCACGTTCGCCGGCATGGCTATCTCGGCGGCCATGCGCTCGGTCATCATCTTTGACATCTCCTCCGCCGTTGTAGTGGGAATGTCCAATATCAGCACGTCCTCCTTCGGGAACACGTAATTCTTCCCGCAGCATGAAACTTCCACGCTCGACCCGGAGAATGTTATCTTCACAAGCGGCGATCCGGAGGGCAGAAGCACCCTGTGGTCCATCTCATCCACCATCGACCTCAGCTTCTTCTTGACCGTGACGAAATCCATGACCATGCCGGCCTCGTTTATCTCCCCTTCCAGCCTTAGCCTCACTATGTAGCTGTGGCCGTGGAGCCTGGAGCACTTCTCGTGATTTGGAATGAAATGGCATGACGAGAACCTTATCCCGGAGTATCCTCCGTCTATCTCAAGGATCATATCCGCCCCTCCGCAAGGCGCATCGCCAGTACTATGGAGTCGGAATAATCGACCTTCACGCGGGATGTGTCCACGAACACCCTGTCTATGTTGACGACAGGGGCCCCCAGGGCCTCCGCGCCCCCTATGAAATGCATCAGTCTGAATATCAGATTTCCGATTATGCCGTTGGGCGCAATTATGAGATCGGCGTCCTCGACCATGTTCTCGACGAGTATCTGCGCATGGTACGCATCGTATCCCTCGCGGATCAGAATGTCCGTGAGTTCCAGGGCCTCCGCGATGGTCTTGTCCACGCAGGGGTTGCGGCCCATGTCCTCGCTCCTGCCGCCGGACATCACGGCTATCTTCGTGCCGGCTCCGAGGCGTTTCATCAGGTCTATGCAGCGGACGGCGATGTCATGCCTCTGCTCCACCGTCCATCCTTCGTCTATCCCGACGGGCGCCACGAACACGGATCTCCCGTTTCTCGGCTCCAGGATCGCCACTCTTTCGAGATCTTCAATGCCGAGTTTGGATTTCAGCATCGGCAAAAGTTCCGACGACGGCATGTCGCCGCGCACGGCGGCGTCTATCTTCCCTGACAGAAGATCGTCCACCAGCGCCTCGGCGTCCCGATAGATCGCAACGTCGCTTCCGGGCAAGGCGCGGACGCTTCTTTCCACCGTGCCGACGCCGGTGCCGCATCCGATTCCCACGCGCACATCGGGAAGGTCGCCTTGCAATATATCTGAGGCGGAGAACATCGCGTGACGATAGCCGAGCCGATATTAAGGATTTCCCTCATGCGCCGCAGGGTTTCCGGGGCCGCCGCTCACTTCGGCCTGCGGCAAACCAACACCGGTGCGTATGAGAAACGCACCACCTTCTCTGCGACGCTTCCCAACAGGGCCCGGGAGAAACCTGCGCGGCCCAATGTCCCGCATATGACGAGATCGTGGTTCGCCGATTCTTCGACGATGGCTTCGGCCGGGTGTCCGGACACCATCTTGAGATTGACCTTCACGCCCTGCTTCTCCCCCTGCTCCCTTGCATAGAGCAGCGCGCTCTCCGAAGTGTTCAGCACGTATTCTTTGTCGATCGGGATCCCGATGCCGGTTCCCACGTTGCTGTAATTGCCGATGTCGAACACGAACAGCGCGGTGACCTCGGCCCCCGTCTCCTTGGCGAGGCGGATCCCGTCGTCGACCGCATATCTGTTGCTCTCGGTCCCGTCGGTG
>JAITQH010000115.1 GCA_031288985.1 Candidatus Methanoplasma sp.
TTCACTTTGTCCCTGAGGCAGGACGCCGATGTATACATTATGCCCGCCACCTCCACGCCGTCTTTGTTCAGGGCTTCCGCGAGGCGGGCCGCGGCCTCGTGGCCGCCAACACCGCAGCATAATCTGGCACATGTGTTGCATGTCCATATGGCCGCCTTCTTTCCGCGCAGCGCCTCCAACAGATCGGGATAGGATCTGTCCTTTGCCATCATCAGCATCGTCATTCCGTCCGCGTCAGTGGGGACGGCGGAGTGTATGTCCTCGCCTTCAGTTCTTCGTTGATGAGATACAGCCCTCTCCCGTCCTTTCCGAACAGTTCGAACTTGGTTATCAGGCCGGAGGCGTTGGCTTCCTCCTCGCCCTGTTCCCTGACGAACCAGTCGAGGAACTGCTGCGTGCGGAAGTCCTTTGCTTTGATCGCCGCTTCGTAGATCGTGTTGATGGAGTCGGTTATGAATATCTCGTGGCCGAGGGCCGCTTTGAGCGGATCCTCCGAACTTTCTATCTTTACGTGGGGCTTGGCGATCGCCTCGAGAGACACGATCTCACCGTTCTCGTGGAGATAGTTGTATACTATAAGGGCGTGGTCGCGCTCCTCCTGCGCTTGGATGAAATACCAATTGGCAAATCCGTCGAGACCTTTGTTCCTATAGTAGTTGGAGAAGTCAAGATACAGGTAGGACGAGTACAATTCTTTGTTCACCTGTTCGTTCAGCAGTTTCGCGACGTTCTTGTTTAGCATGAATACCCCTGTTGTATGTATCGGCCGCCGAGGTTAAAGAGCTTGTCGGCACATCTGCGGGCGCCGGAACAACAACAGAACTAATATGCAACATATTCCATCTGTGCGATCATATGGCGGAAGCCTCGCTCACATCTGCGCTCTTGGTGATGGCGGGCGGAGCCATCGGCGCCCTGCTGAGGTACGCCGTGGCGCTTATGACATCCAATTACCACAGTCTTCCGCTAAGCACACTGCTTGTGAATTTCGCGGGATGCACATTGCTTGTCCTGTTCTTCTTCCTTTGGAACCCTCTCCCGGACAATGCGAGGCTGTTCTTTTTCATAGGCGTCTTTGGGGCGTTCACAACCATGTCCTCCGTGTCGTTGGAGACGATAAGCCTCTACGTGGAAGGACATCCCGGCATTGCCGCGCTGAACTTTGCACTCAATGTCTGTGCATGCGCCGGCGGTGCGATCCTCGGCCGCGCCGCCGCAGTGCTGCTGTCCTGAGAGAAAGAATGATTAAATCCTCTTCCGCGTATGCGGGCGCATGGATTCAAACCTGCCGACCGCCGAAATGATATTGGCAGTGGGGGGAATCTTGTCGATTCTCATCGTCGCCCAGTATCTGAAAAACCGCGCACTCCTAAGATACAAGGTTCTGTTGCTGTTCGGTCTGATCGGCGGGGTCGGCATGATCGCCGTGTGTCTCGCGTCGTACGCCGAATGGGGGACGCCGACCGCCGTGCTCATAGCGGTGGCAGGGTTCACTCTTGCTTTCCGGCCGTTCCGAAACGTCCATTTTGCCGCGCTTATAGCCATACTCGTGATGATCATAGCATACATCCTGCTCGACGGTCTGTCGGGCACTCTGTTGGATTTTCTTTCCGTGGGATGGCCCAGGATCATAACTGCGTTCGCCGCGGGCGCGATAGTCTACGGCCTGCTGAATTTCGCTGAAAGCATCATCGACCTTTTCGGAAAGCTGTTCAACTGCTGGCCTCTCCTGCTTTTGCTGGGCATAATCTGCATCATTGAAGCGATCTCCCTGTACTTTGGATACGGAACGATCTTCGACGCCCTCAGTGATCTGTCTTCACAGGGGCAATGACGCACATCCGAACGGCCAACGGGACTGCTGTCAAATCTGGAAGCACGGTTCGGTAATGACAACCTTTAAATGACAGCAGTAGATGGAGGGGGTGCGGGGCCCGTGGCTTAGCCAGGATATAGCGCTGGCCTTCTAAGCCAGACGCCTCGGGTTCGAAAGTTCCGGAACAGGGAACCGAAATTCCCGACGGGCCCGCCAGAGGATGCGTCCCATTGGTGATGGGACGATGAGTGAAGAGGAAATAACATGAAGAGAAGCTCACGCGCCTGGAAGAAACGCGGAAACCAGCGTTGGAAATGGCGCAAGAAGAAGATGAGAAGAAGAAAGAGAGCAGCAAAGATGCGCAAGAAGTAACCCTGACGGGCTACCAAGGGAGTATAGGCTAACCTGGCAGACTGGCGGGCTCCAGTTATTGAGCGTGATTAGAAGAGTTTGCTGACAGATAGGCTGATGACTAACTGGAGCGATGACTCTATAATTCGCGCGGGGTAGCTCCCCGCGTGGTGGAAACCCGCTGACGGGGGTTCAAATCCCTCTGCTCCCACCTTGCGCATCTGGCTGATGCTTTCAAACTGCGTTTGTACGCAATCGCTGTTTTCTTCTCCTTTCATTTTTTGAGGCTGTTTCGGACAGCACGCGTGCTGTCCGCCGCATCAGATCGTTCTGTCTGTCGCACAATGTGAAAATGCCTGCACAGATCATGCATTGCCTGCAGAAACGGGATTGCGGTCATGCACACGGCTCGCGGCGCCGTTGGAAGGAATGTGCGGACAGAGCTGTCCGCACAGTGGTTCAGTTGTGCCTCTTCATAAAACGGTCGAGCCTGTCGTAGGCCTCCTCCAACACGTTCATCGGAGGCAGAAGGATCGTACGGAAATGCCCCTGTCCGAACTCGGTGCAGAATCCGGAACCGTTGACCACCACCACGCCTTCCTCGTCGATAAGACTCAGTGCGAAGTCCTTGTCGGTCTCCCAATCCGTGAGTTCCACCTTCGGGAACATGTAGAACGCCCCTTTGGCGCGGTTCGTGGATATGCCCGGTATCTCGTTCAGGCGCTTGTAGGTGAAGTCCGCTCTCTCTTTGAGCTTGCGGTTCATCTCTTTGATGTAGTCCTGCGGCCCTTGGAGGGATACTCTGGCCGCCTCCTGACACGGAACGTTGGGACATATCCTTATGCGGAACTGCCGCATCATGCCCTCGCGTATGTCGTCCAGCACCCCGTGCTTATCCATGAAGTAGCAATATCCTTCCCTCCACCCGGGTATCAGGTTGACCTTTGAGAATCCGTTGAGGATCACGCGGGGGATGTCGTCCGGCAGACGCGACAGCGAAAAGAACTTTCCGTTGAACATAAGTTTGTCGTAGATCTCGTCGGATATCAGCGGCACCATGTTCTCTGCCGCGATGTCTCCTATCTCCCGCAGGGTCTTTTCGTCGTAGACCGCAGACGTCGGATTGTTTGGATTTATGACTATTATCGCTTTCGTCTTGGACGTGATGCGTTTGCGGATCATGTCCACGTCCGGCCTCCAATCCTCCTCTTCCATCTGTCGATAGGGGACGGCGACGCCGTCGTAGAACTTGATGTATTGGCTGTAGGACGGGTATCCGGGACCCGGAACGAGTATCTCGTCCCCCGGATCCACGAGCGTCGCCATCATGACGCTTATGCATTCGCTGAGGCCGCTGGTAACGTACACGTCCTCCGGCGTGATCCTCACACCGTGCTTCTCGTACTCCCTGTCCACGATCGCCTTTCTGAGATTGAGATTTCCTTGGGAGTCGCCGTAGCCGTTGT
>JAITQH010000060.1 GCA_031288985.1 Candidatus Methanoplasma sp.
TGGTCATCTGGGAAGTGGACATTATCCTGCGCATCACAGGCGAGGAGAACAGCGTGCCGCCGTCCGCTATGTTCAAAAATTCTCCGGGGTGGTCGCCCGTGGACACGATCTCGTTGATCCTCCTTATCTGGCCGCCTGTTCTTCTGTCGCGAACGGTGCCGAGCGTTATGAGCACGTCGGTCGCCATGAACGCTTCCGGAGCTATGTTCATGTCATGGACCACCCGTTCGAACACGGATCTGGCGGAGTCCCCGTGTATCGTGCCGAGGATCGAGCTTCCGGCGCGCCCCGTCCTCATGCTTTGATACAATGTCCTTGCCTCCTCCCCTCTGACCTCTCCGAGCACGATCGCCGACTCGCCCATCCTCAGCGACACTCTCAGCGCCTCGTCCGCGCGGGAAAGGCTGTCGCCGGTCATTCTGTCGTCGATGAGCATCGACTGTATCTTGTATCCCATCCTCCTCATCTTGGATCCCGGAAGCTCTATCGTGTCTTCGATGGTCAGTATCCTTTGCGACACGGGGAACTCGAACATCAGCGCCGAAAGGAGGGAGCTCTTCCCCGCCCCCCTGGGGCCGCACACGAGGAACGTGGAGCGGTTGTCTATCAGGAACGAAAGCAGCCCCGCCATTTTCGGATCCACGGTGCCGTTGGCGATGAGGCGCGGCAGCGTCCACGGCCTGACCGAATGCTTCCTTATGGCGACGGCGTCCCCGTTGGGGCTCATGGGATATCCGACCACGGTCGCTCTGGCGTCATGGGTGCTCATGTCCGTCTCCAGGACGGGGTTCGACTCGCAGAACTGCAGGCCGCTCTCTCTTTTGAGAACGTTGATGAGGTTCATCACCTCTTTCCTGTCGACGGTAAGGTTGGTGCGGCAGCGGATGTGGGAGTTTATACCGGTTATTCCGCCCATGGTCACATGTATGCGGTTCTTCTCGCACGGCGCATCGATGTAGATGTCCTCGAGCTTCGGATCGGCAAGGAGGATGTCGAACACCCCCAGACCCATGGTGTATCTGTATATTGTGTCGCATATCTCGCCGATCATCGATTCAAGGAGGTCGCTGTCGTTGCCGTATGCTTTCTCCAAGACGTCGGAGGAGTCCATCAGGAGGCCTCTCGCAACGCTCAGCACTCCGCTTCTGTCAAGGCGCCCTCCGCCGCTCCTGTACTTTTCGCGGACGCGGCCTATCGTCGTTTCCACCACGCGGTTCACGTCGTCGGGGTAGGAGTATTCGTTGGGCGTCAGGTTGTACTCCGTCTCGCCGTCCGCCGCCAGACCGATCATCACGCTGCCGCTGGGCGTTCTGTACTCCTCGATCTTTTCCAGATCGCCTCTGCTCCCGACAAGCCAACAGTCGGCGTACACCGGCTTGCTGCGCATGTGTCCGAACGCCATCTTCGAGAGGTCGTCCATGAACGAACCGCCGCAGGAAGGCGGAGCGCGGGCCGGGGCCGCAGGCACTGTCGGGGTCGGATCGGAAGGAAACGAGAGGGGTGCGTCGAACTCTGCGAACTCCGACGGCGGCGAAAAATACGTCTCGGTGCTGCATGTGCGCGACAATGGGTTGTTGAATGCGGACGCGACCTCCGCGTCGCCGTATTCGCTCACTATCAGACGGTCGTTGTAGCTCACCGGCGTGACAGACCTTCTGGACAGCACGTCCGATATGGCCGCGAGTATGCGGGGCATTCACTCGCCCCCTGCCGAGGCCGCGTCTTTGACCCTGCCGAGGCACAGCTCCGCCTGGTCTATGGCCCTGAGGGTCTTCCTGACGCATGCGGCGCATTCGGCGGAAGACGGTTTGACGCACGCAAGACTGTTCCGGGCGGCCCCGAAATACGGATCGGGGAAACCCACCCATGCGGCGTTGAATACCTTCTTGCAGGAGTGGTCGCAGGTTCCGCAGGAACGGCTTTTCTCCGACTGTTTCATCGAAGAGGCCGATCTGTATATCGATGCAAGCTCTCCCAATATCTCAGCCGCCGGACCAGAAAGCTCTGTGTCCAGAGCTGTTCTCATCCTCACCTTGCCCGCAGACCCCTTCTCCGCCATTTGGCGCACAATGCATCTTATGCATTCGTTAGATCTGACCTCAGGGGTGCGAACGCAGCCCCTGCAGTCTATGCAGAGCACATCGTCCGTCAGTTCGGCCTTTCCGCCGGCCTCGGCTTTCCTTCCGATGATCGAAAGCAACGAATCTATGTTCATGGCGAACAGATCTGCAAAGATGCGGTATTAAAACGAGATATTACAATTAGCCGCCGAAGGGCTAACTCGCACGTGTCCGAGCGACGGCCAGCTAAGAAGGCTCTTGAGAACACCCCCGAACACATAGATGACGAGGGGATACGCGATAAAATATCGGACTATGCCAATTCTAACGACTATGAAACCATAGCGGAAGCGTTTACCGACATACGCGTCAATGGGGAGAACGCACAGTCCGCAAGCAAGGCCGTCATAAAAGCCCTCAAAGAATGGGGCGGGATGATATGATTATATATTTCTGAACGCGCATCACGCACCATGAGATGCTCGCCCCCCGGACTAGACAAAGCGCTTCTCTTCGCCGAAGACATAGATAAGGAACCGGAGGCGTTCCCGGAACGCATCTTGGAAAAGCTCAGGCTTGCCAGAGAGTCCGACGAATACGGCAACGATTATTCTGAAGAAGATTGGGTGATATGCAAAAGGGGCGTAGTGGGGATACGGAGCGGCACCCCGCCTGAAGTGGTCGTCGAGTGGAGAGATTACTTGGATTATCTGAAGAATCGGTTCGTGGTGGATGCCGACGGAAAGATCATATCCGTGACCATGTGAGCCGAGCCAAGTGTATGCTGAGGTGAGATTACGGCGGATGAGAAGGCAGATAAGAAGATAATCGTCGACGGCGTGGAATACGAGAGCGACTTCGCATTTCGCATAGTCGATTCCTCCGGGTTCAGACAGATAGACAAGAACGGGAATCTGATGGAGCCGCTGTACGGCGAAGAGTGGGAGAAGGCGCACGAGGCCTGGAAGAAAGAATACGGGTTCAAATGACCTAAACCCCTCCTCCTTGTCCCCCCATACATTTTCCTTCCCTTCATGTAATCCCGCCCGAGCAGTCCTTCTTGAACCGCCTCCATTCCGGCGTTCTGTCCGGAATGAACCAACCCCCAATTACTGAATTATACTTCATTGACTTTTCTTGACTTTTCCGAAACTCGGATTCTTTCAACGTTTCTATATGTCCTCGCAATGCCGATTGCAGCCCATCCGACTGTGGAGCGAAACAGGAAATGACAGAAGAACCGCAAGACAAGAACCCCTCCCCCGATCCGAACCCCGGGCCCGACGCCCCGCCCGAACCAACCAAGCCCGTCACGCTCACGCAGGAAGAGCTGAACAGGCTGATCGGCGGCGCGAGGACGGACGCGAAGGCATCCTACGAGAAAGAGATCGCGAAGATCAGGGAGGAGCACGAAAGGAGCCTCAGGCTCGCATCCATGAAAGAGGAGGAGCGGGCCAAGGCGGAGAAGGAGATCGAGCTGAAGAAGCTGACGGACGAGCTGTCCGAATACAAAAGGGCCTTGGCCCTGAAGGATGCGGAGGCCGAGCTTGCGAAGCTCGGACTCGACGCGTCCTTCGCGTCCGTCGTCCTCGGAGCGGACGGATCCGCCACCGCGGCGAACATCGCCGCGCTGAAGAAGCAGGTCGACGGCGCCGTCAAAAGACAGATCGACGAAGCGGTGAAGGCGGGGGCGCCGAACAAAGGGGCGGCCCCGCCGAACGCATCCCTTGCGGAAAGCATCAGGAAGGCCGCCGGCCTCCCCCCGAAGAAATGAAACGAAGGTGACGAAGAATGGGAAGAACCAACCCCAACGGAGCAGCAAACTCCCTTGAAGACATAAAGACCACGATAACCGATATTAACTATCAGAATATACGAGGCACAATGGAGATACTCTCGCCCGCAGGGTCGCCGGAGGGACTGGTAGCTTCCGTCGCCGGCGGATGCGATGCAGTGTACATGGGTGGCAAAGCATTCAGCGCCCGGGCATTCTCGGATAATTTTACGGACAAGGAGCTGGAGGGAGCGGTTGCGTATGCGCACGACAACGGCGTGAAAGCGTATGTGGCCGTAAACACTCTGATCAAGGATTCCGAAATGGATGACGCCCTTTCTTACGTCAGGTTCCTTCAGGATATCGGCGCCGACGCCATGATAGTCCAAGACCTGGGCCTTCTCAAGGCGGCCCATCGGTTCTGCATAAAGAAACACGCCTCCACCCAAATGGGCATTCACACCCGCGAAGGACTCGAATGGTGCGCCGCCAACGGAATCGACAGAGCGATCCTCGCCAGAGAACTCACCTTTGAAGAGATTGAATCGATGATCGCCGACTCGCCCGTGGAGACCGAGGTCTTCGTGCAGGGCGCCCTGTGCTATTGCATGTCCGGAGGATGTCTTTTCTCCAGCGTCATAGGCGGCCGGAGCGGGAACCGCGGGCAGTGCGCCCAACCCTGCAGAAAGAAATATTCCAAGGACGGAAAGAGCGGATACCTTCTGAGTTCGGCGGACGTATACGGTGTTGAATGGCTGAAGCGCCTCGGAGACATAGGCGTATCCGCCGCCAAGATCGAAGGGAGAATGAGAAGCGCCGCCTATGCTTATCTGTCGTCGAAGGTATATTCCGACGCCAACAAAGGCATCCCCTCCGAGGAGAACTCCAAAGAGGACAGCCTTCTGAAGACGGTGTTCAACCGCGGTTTCTGCGAAGGCTACCTTCCCGGAGTGATATCCCCCGTTCAATACAAATACGCCGACAACAGAGGATTCCTCCTCGGCGAGACGGATGTCAGGGAGAGGAAGATAGACGCCTCGCAGCTTACAGAGGAATTCAGGCTCAGGGACGGACTTTCCATATTCAGAGGGGATGACAAGATCGGAGGGTTCAAGGTCAGCGACCCCCTCAAGATAACGGCGCCGTTCCCAATCTCGGACGGAAGATATGAGATATACCGCACATACGATCCCCGGATAGACGAGATCAAAAATCTGGTCGGCCCCGCCCCCAAGTTCAGCGGGATCGTGCAGAGGCAGATCGGCAAGCGCGCCGCGTCGAATTTCTCCCGTTCCGCCAACAAGGATCCCGACCTGTCGTTCTATGTGAACACAATGAAGGTCTTGGAGTCCGTTCTGGAGTACGCCGACCGCATATACTACGATGCGGACGGCAATCTGGAGAAGGCCCGCGTCGCCTGCGAGGACGCCAAGGTGGAGTGCGTGGCCCATCTGCCCAGATTCACTCCCGTTCCGCCGACCGCACCGGGGCCGATAATGGTCAACACCGTGGGACAGGTCGCGAAAGGGTACGACGGCCGCGTGTACGGAAGCAACAGCATGAACATGTTCAACAGCGATTTCCCTTCGTCCCTTTATCAGACCACGATATCCACGGAACTCTCCAAAGCGGAGACGGAGTACATAGCCGCGCACAACGGCGGCCGGCTGGAAGTGATGGTGTTCGGAAGGACGGAGATCATGTGCACCCGCGACCCCGGCATGACCTCCGGCCTCCTGACGGACGAGGCCGGATACCAGTTTCCGGTGTACAAGGACAGCTTCGGCCTGTCGCATTTTCTGAACTCCTCGGATCTGCTGCTGCTGTCCTACGCGGGAGAGCTGAAGAGAATGGGCATAAACTCCCTGGGGATAGATCTGCGGAGGCGCCCCGCACTGCTTGCACGCACGGTGGCCAAGGCATTCGCCGAGAACAACATCGATATGAAAGGCAAGATAACCGAGATGTGCGGAAGCATAAACTACGGCGCGTATCTGAAAGGGATTAACTAACTGCATAATTGTACGGCGTTCGTTATATCCTCCGCTACGTCGAAGCCTGCGTCATGATATCCTGCAGGAAAGGAGGACTTGGATTCCCCGAAGCGATGATGGCCGCCATGGCCGTGATACTGGTGCTCACAGCATACATAGGGTTCTTTGCTGCCGAGCGCGGCGTCGAGGCAGAACCGGAATTCGACCGCGGCCTTGCGGCCGGCGTAACAATAGAAGACGGAGAACTCTCCGGCGACCTGGACAACGATCTCGCGGCATTCATGGAGCGGCACGGATACAGGGGAGTGATGCTGAGATGCCGCGCGCCCGGAGGGATGGCGTCGGGCATTTTGGAGTTCGGCGCCGGGAGCATGGAGGGGATAATCTTTGGCGAGAGATTTTTGAAGGCGGTGGAATCGGATGACGGGCGCACCGTCACAGTGTTGTTCGAGGCGGCAATATGCATCTGAGGGACCGCCGCGGACTGACCGCCATGGTGGATGCGATGATATTCATTGCAATAA
>JAITQH010000015.1 GCA_031288985.1 Candidatus Methanoplasma sp.
AGATATTCCGCCGTCCTTTGGCGATCGCGGCCAAGAACAAGAAGCTGGCCGACGCGTTCGCGTTCAGATCCGAACTCTCCACTTCGATATGCATGATGCTCCTTGGAAAAAGAAGGATGGGCAATCTCATACGCTGCAAGAAGATCTTTCCCTGATCATCTGCGGAATCCCTTCATGGCGGATCCGCAGATCGGGCACTCCGAGCTTTTCTCTTTGAACCATTTTCCGCACCCGACGCATTTGTAATTCCACTTCTCGACCTTTTTGATGGAGGCCATGCCCACGCCTTTGTAGTCGATGCCCAGGATAGCGGCGACGTTCTGTATGGAGTAGTCGTCGGAAAGAATCGTGCCGCCCACGTCCAGCGCAAGCGCAAGCACGGTGACGTCCACAGGCGACAGCCTTCCCGCGTCCCCGCTCTTCTTCGCGGCGGCCTCCACCGTCTTCACCGACGCGGCCGTGCAGTCCGAGATCCTGAGAAGATCGCCCCAAAGGTCGAGGCGGCCGTCCCTGTGTCGGCGCAGCTCGTCCACGACGCCGGGAGGACACACGAAGTCCTCATCGGGAAGCTGTTCCATGGAGAACAGGGCAGAACTGTCCAGTACGAGCATGGGCAGTAATGTTTCGAATCAAATATCAACTTTTCACCCGGCGAAACCGGTTTTTATACAAGGTATTTATACGCGGAGTCGGATTTTAAGTGATTGAGGTGAGATCATGAAAGTACTGTACTATACCGGCACAGGCAACAGCCTGTATGTTGCGAAAAAGATCGGGGGAGAGCTGCTGTCCATCCCGAATCTTCTCAGGCGCGGAAAATGCGGCATTGAGGACGACGACGCCATAGGTCTTGTGTTCCCATGCTACGGATACACGTTCCCCAGGACCGTCCTGGACTTTCTGGCGGCCGCCGACCTCAAAGCGAAATACACATTTGCGGTGTCCACCTACGGAACCAACGATTTGGCCGCCCTCAGCCTGATGGAGAAAGAGGCGTCAAAGTGCGGGATCAAGTTCGACTACATGAACAGCATATCGATGGTCGACAACTTCATACCGAGATACAGTCTGGAGAGCCAGATGGAGGCGCTTGCCTCCAAGGACATCGAAGGGCACCTGTCCGAGATCGTTGCGGACATTGCGTCAAGGAAGAGGTCCGTCTCGTCCGCTTCGTTCATAGCGAAGCGGTCCACGGCGAGGGAGCAGCCGTCTCTGACGTTCCCTCCCGACGTTGACAGGAGATATGAGATCAGAGGGTGCGTCCACTGCAGGACCTGCATGAAAGTATGTCCCAGAGGAAACATAGACATCTTTGCGGAAGAGAGATATCACCACGACTGCGACTTCTGCATGTCATGCATACACAATTGTCCGTCCAACGCGATACACCTTCCCGACGAGAAGAGCATAGCCCGGTTCAGAAACGAACACGTGAAGCTCAGAGAGATCGTAGAGGCCAACAATCAGCTGTGATCAGAGGACTGCGATATTATCGCTGGTTATGACGTCCTTGCGGGGTCTGCGCCCCAAGACCTCCGCTATCTTTCCGCTGTGAAGCCCCATGATCTTGGAGATCTCTTCCGAATTGTAGACGGGGGCGCCTTTCGCCACCACAGTTCCGTCAAAGATGATGTTGACGACCTCCCCCTTGTCGAAACGGCCTTCCACGCCTATGACCCCCACCGGCAGAAGGGACCGGTGGTTCCGAACGGCATTCAGCGCGCCCTCGTCGATGACGATCGATCCGTAAGCATGGGCGGACTTGAGCCACCGCCTCTTCTTGGATATCTGCGAGTCGGCGGTGAATATTGTTCCGGTCTCCTCTCCCGAAACCACCTTGTGTATGATGTCCGGGATCTCGCTCGATGCGATGACAAGCCTGCATCCCGCATCCTTGCACATCGATGCGGCCTTGATCTTCGTCTTCATGCCTCCGACCCCCACGTTCGTGGTCGGGTCGCCCGCCATCTTGACGACGCCGGCCGTGATGTCGGACACAGTGTGGATGATCTTCGCGTCCGGATGCAGCTTGGGGTTCTTGTCGTATAGGCCGTCGACGTCCGACAATATGATCAGCAGATCCGAATCCGTCCTGCTTGCTATGGCGGCGGACAGCGTGTCGTTGTCCCCGAACGCAGGTCCGATCTGCTTGATGGATATGGCGTCGTTCTCGTTGAATATAGGGACCACTTTGTTCCGCAGCAGCGCGTCTATCGTGTTGTTGAGGTTGAGAGCGCTCTCTCTGTCGGAATAAGCGTCCATGGTGATGAGGATCTGCGCCGCGAGGAGTCCATGCTTGGCGAAGCTTTCGTTCCAGGTCTGCATGAGGATGCTCTGGCCAACGGACGCGGCGGCCTGTCTTATGGGGATGTCGTTCGGGTTGGGGGAGATGTTCATGGCCCTCATACCCAGGCCGACGGCCCCGGACGTGACGATGAAGACATCCTTTCCATCATCCTTCAGGCGCTTCACCTGTTCCGCCACGGAATCGAGGAACGCGGACGACACGCCTGAACCGCCCATGGTGACGGACGAGGTCCCTACTTTTATGACGACCCTGTCAACGTCGCCCAGAATCTCCTTTCTGTCCATGGCGTCACTTTCCGTATCTCTCGTCCGTTGGTTCGTGCAGGAACTTTTTCGCGTCCTTTCCAACATAGTCTTTGACTGCGTGTCCGTTTCCGACCAAGACGTATTTGTAGATCATGAGGCCCTCCATTCCCACCGGGCCGCGGGAGTGTATCTTGTTGGTGCTGATGCCCACCTCGGCGCCTTTGCCGAACCTGTACCCGTCGGCGAAGCGGGTGGACGCATTTATGAACACGTCCGCCGAGTCAACGGATCTGACGAACATGAGCTGCCTGTCTTTGTTCTCGGTGACTATCGCGTCTGTGTGGTGCGAGCCGTGGGTGTTGATGAAGTCGATCGCCTCTTCTGCGCTTTTCACGACCTTGACGGAGATGACGAGGTCGTTGTATTCCGCGTCCCAATCTTCGTCCTTGGCGTCGACCGTCGCTGTGCCGCGGGGTATGAGCCTCTTGGACTCGCCGTCCACCCGCATCTCCACTTTGTTTTCGGCGTACAGTCCGGATATGATCGGAAGGAACTTCTCGGCTATCTTGGAATTCACCAGCAGCGTCTCCGCCGCGTTGCAGACCGCCGGATACTGCACCTTGGAGTCAAGCGCAACCTTCACGGCCACATCGATGTCCGCGTCGTCGTCGACGTAGACATGGCATATGCCGGCGGCATGTCCCAGAACGGGGATCTTGGTGTTGTCCTGTATGTATCGTACAAATTCGTTCGACCCTCTCGGAATGAGGAGATCTATATAGTGATGCATGCCAAGCATCAAACTTATGTCCTCTCTGGTCTCCATGAGGACGAACGCGTCTTTGGGGATGCCCGCGGATGCGGCGGCGGCCGTCAGCACGTCGAACAGCGCCCTGTTGGAACGACGGGCCTCGGAGCCGCCCTTGAACGCGACGCCGTTGCCGCTCTTGAGGCACAGCGATAGTATCTGAGGGACCACGTCGGGGCGGGATTCGAATATCACCCCGAGCATGCCGATCGGGCATTTGATCTGATGCAGCGTAAGGCCCTCGTCGATCTTAAGAGAATAGTTTGTTTCGCCCACGGGATCCGCGAGTTTGGCCACGTCGCGCATCCCTGCGATCATCCCGTCGATCTTCTCGCCGCTGACCTTCAGCCTCTCAATGAGCGACGGTTGGAGTCCGGCCTGCTTTGCTTCCAGAACATCCTCTGCGTTGGCGTTCAGGACGGACGCGCGCTCCCTGTCCAAGGCATCCGCCATGGCTGTCAGCGCTGCGTTTTTTGTGTGCGTGTCCGCCGCCGCCAACCTGATCGCCGCCGCCTTGGCGTTCCTGATGCTCTCCTCCAGTCCCGACATCATATCCTTTATGACATACGGATATTAAGATGTTCGACACGGTCCCGCGTTCGAGGAGGCGGCGCAGGTGCGTTTGCCGCCCGCGCTCCGTATGAAAATGAATTTAAATAGGAGGATAGGGTTGGGAGCGACGCAGCCGAGGTAATCTAGTCCGGTAAGGTGGTGGTCTCGAAAACCACTGGCGTCACCGCCTCGGGAGTTCGAATCTCTCCCTCGGCGCCATTCTACGAATCTCAGAATTTTTGATTCGGCGGGAGTGCTCCGTGCGATGTCGGATCCCATGGCGCAAACACGGAATCGCCGACCGCATTGCAGCGATCGGACGCCTCCATATACATTGTATACAGACAGGGACAGGACGTTCGGAAGGCGGCGGGACCGAGGTGCGGGACGGCGCATCAATTCAGAGAACCAATGCACATCCTGCGAAAAGAAGGAGTTCGCGGCAGAGCCGCATATTGAAAAGAAATGTGGCGAGCAGGAGGGGATTCGAACCCCCGGCCTGCAGCTTAGGAGGCTGCCGCCATATCCAGACTAGGCCACCTGCCCGCATTTGTTAAAGCGGTTGTAAATGGTTTGCGGTGCGGTCTTACTCGACCGGTTCCGTCTCTTTCTTCGGAGCGGTCCAGACCTCTATGAACTCGACCGTGTCCACGCCGAATGCGTCCCTGAGGTTCTGAACGATCTTGAACTTCGCGAGGGGCCATTCTGTGTTGAACTTGATCAGGTCGGGAAGAGTGACGACGACCTTGTCGCCCGGGAACGAGAACGAGAAGCCTGCGCTCTCTCCGAAGGCAGACTCGATGACCGCTTCCGCCTTCTCGGTTTGATCCTCGATGACCGAGGTCACGGTCATTTTGTATATGAGGTCGTGTCCTGCCAGCGGGTTGTTGAAGTCAACCTTCACTCTGCCGGCGCCCACGGACATAATGGTGCCGCTGCGGTTTCCGAGCGTGACCTGAAGTCCGGGGTAGGGAGCTATCTCCTGTTTGTGGAACTCTCTGGCGGGGAACACCTCGATCAGCCTGGGGTTCCTTGCGCCTGCGGCGTCTTCCGAAGGCACCAGAACCTCGATCTCTTTGCCGATCTCGGCCCCGGCGAGAGCATCCTCGAGCGCCGGGAACAGCCCGCCGGATCCGATTATGTATGCCATTGGGGCGTAAGTATACTTCTCGTTGTAAATGTCAGCCTCTTTGGCCACCTCCTCGCTGGTGGTGTCGTAAAGTTTGTCCGTGTCCGCGAGGTACGCTTTGTAGTCCAGGCGGACGATCTTTTTAACGTCATTTTCTGTCATCATCGATCACCCTGTGTCGTATGCAATAGTGGCGCGATTGCATAGTACATAATAAGACTTTGGTTGGTTGGAAGGCGTGCATCGCCCGAAACACCCGCTTCAAGGCTGGGAAAGTAATAAAAAGAAGACCTGCATATTCCCGCGAAAGCCACCTTTGCATAGCCCGGTAGTGCGGCTGACTTGTAATCAGCAGGTCGGGAGTTCGAATCTCCCAGGTGGCTCCATATCTTCTGTCAATACGCGCGGGACTCAGACGTTTCCGCGCTCGCTCGGGCGTGCGCGCCGCGCCCGAAACAACGCGTGGACGCTCTCACCGTTTCCGGGATCCCGCCGCGCCTTTCGTGAAGACGACCGCCAAGCAGGCGCGTATGCATTGAAAGAAGACCGAACCGGACGATCATGGGAATTGATGAGAACCGCCGCCCCTCAAGTATAGGAAAACAATGATTCATGATGTAAGATAATTCATCTTATACCATAACAATCTACAAATATATACAGATTATTATGTTATAGTATGAACAATATCAGGATGCCAAGGGATCAATACCTCGACCGCCTCATTGATTTCAAAGATAAACCCGTAATAAAAGCAATAGTGGGGATAAGGCGTTGCGGCAAATCCACCCTCCTTGAGATGTACAAAGACCACCTCGCATCATCCGGAGTCGATCCGGAGAACATAATCTCGATGAACTTCGCCCACGCGCCGTTCACAGAGATGACCGCGGATGACGTCAAGAGCGAAGCGAGAAAGAGGACAGGCAGAATCTACATTCTTCTTGACGAAGTGCAGATGTTGGAATCGTGGGACAAGATGGCGCTCGACCTCTTTGAAAACGTCGACTGCGACATATGCATCACGGGATCCAATTCGGTCATGTTCTCCTCGAAACTGTCCACACTGCTCTCGGGGCGTGCGGTGACGATAGAGATGTTCCCCTTCTCGTACGTGGAGTTCCTCCGCTTCGCGAAGACAGAGGATTCCGACAAAGCGCTGACGGAGTACATGACGTACGGAGGATTCCCGTTGGCATTGATGGTCCGCGGATCCAAAGACGCCGAGACGGCGATATTGGAAGATGTATACAGCACCGTGGTCCTCAAGGACATCGTCATGAGAAAGAACATCAGGAACGAGCAGATGCTTGACAGGATATCCAGATTCCTGATGAGGAACATAGGCAATCCCGTTTCTGTAAAAAGCATCAGGGACTACATGACAAGCAACGGCCTGAAGGTCAACTTCGACACAGTGGACGATTATCTCGGATGCCTGGAGGAATCGCTCACCTTCTACCGTGCGAAGAGGTACAATATCAAGACGAAGGAGGAGCTCGTCGTGAACGACAAGTTCTACTTGTCCGATCTCGGAATCAGGACGGCAGTCCTGGGAAGGAGGGAAGCGGACGTGGGGCGCATCATGGAGAATCTCGTCTACTTGGAGCTCCGGCGCAGGAGATTCACCGTTTATGTGGGCAAGCTGGACGACAATGAGATCGACTTTGTGGCCATGGACGGCATTCGGAAGGTATACGTCCAAGTGTGCTATTCCCTGAAAGATCCGGATACCGAGTTCAGAGAGATACGGCCGCTCAAGGCCATCAACGACCACCACCGCAAGATCGTCGTCGTTATGGAGCGGTCGATGAACAGCGACCGCGACGGGATCTCGGAGATCGAACTCAGGGAATTTCTCAAAGGAACAGAAATTTGACTCCGACGGACTCGGAGACCGGCGAGAGTTCCGATCCCCGCTCCCACCGCACATTGCAGTTTCTTTGACCATGCGCAGTCAGCCAAGCGGGCGCGTATGCATTGAAAGAAGACCGAACCGGACAATGAATGAAAAAAGCAAATCCCCCGCGAAGATCCGCGAGGTTTGGGAGGAGGGAGAGTATCCTCTCCGCTCCGTCCCGTGTTATTGTTCAGTTGCCGCTCGGGGCCGCTCTCGACCTTTCGGCGTAGCGCACCTTCTGCGGGGCTTCCTGAACGGTGACGGTCTTGGAACCGTATGAGCACCCGTTGATGGCCTCTGTGACGGCCTTGGCGGAATTGTACGGCAATTCGAAGAACGATGACGACTCTCCGAGTCCTATCCTGCCTATTCCTGTGCCGCCGAGTCCGTCGGTTATGAACTGAGCTATCTGCACCCGAGTGAGTCCGTCGTCTCTGCCGAGGTTGATCTGCAGGATGACGCTGCCCTTCTTTTCCCTGACCTTCACGGGCTTCGACACGGAAACCTGCGGCCTCTCGGTCTCTGCGGCGCGGGGTCTTTCTGCGGAGGCCTCTGCGGGGTTCCTCTCGCGCCTCTCGGTCTCTGCGGCGCGGGGTCTTTCTGCTGAGACCTCTGCGGGTTTCCTCTCGCGCCTCTCGCGTTTCTCCTTCACGACCGGTTCAGGGTCGGTGAATTGGTGGTCCATCACAGGGATGTCCTCCGCTCTGACCCTCATGATCTCCTTTCCGGTGGCCCTCTCGTACATAGATATGCGGCGATCCTCCATCTTCGTGACGAAGGAGACGGCGGCGCCTTCCTTCCCGGCGCGTCCTGTGCGCCCGATGCGGTGCATGTATGTGTCAGAGTCGGGGGGCACGTCGTAGTTCACGACGAGATCGACGTTGTTCACGTCGAGGCCCCTTGCGGCCACATCCGTTGCTATCAGAACCTGGAACATATCGTTCCTGAAGTTCTTCATCACGCGGTCTCTGCGCATCTGCGGCATGTCGCCGTGCATTGCGGCCGATTTGTAATCTCCGGAAAGCTGAATTATGAGCTCGTCCACCATCTTCTTAGTCTGGCAGAACACTATCGTCTTCGGGTTCCCTCTGCCGAGCACCGTCGCGAGGCGCTCGAACTTGTACATGCGGGAAACGGGTATGAAGTACTGCTTGGTGAGGTCGGAGCAGGGCTCGTCGACCGACACGAGAAGCTCAGTCGGGTTGAACATGTATTTCGCGGCCGCCTTCTTCACTTCAGGCGCCATCGTGGCGGAGAACAGCGACGTGCGCCTCTTCTTCGGAAGGGCGTCCATTATGAAGTCCAGCTCCTCGGAGAATCCCATGTCGAGCATGCGGTCCGCCTCGTCGAGTACGGCTTCCGACACGAAAGAGAGGTCCAGGTGGCCTCTCTCCATCATGTCCTTAACCCTCCCGGGCGTGCCGACCACAAGGTCGACGCCGCGTTCCAGCCTTGATGCCTGGAGGCCTATGCTGGCTCCGCCGTATACGGCGACGCTCTTGTGTCCCGAATAGCGGGACAGTTTGTAAATCTCATTCTCTATCTGCACCGCAAGCTCTCTTGTGGGTGCGAGCACGATGGCCTGGGGAGCTCCCAGACCGCATTTGATCCTGGACAGCACCGGAAGGGCGTACGCCCCTGTTTTTCCTGTGCCTGTCTGCGCCTGTGCAAGGACGTCTTTGCCTTCAAGAGCCGCCGGTATCGCCGCACACTGAACGGGGGTTGGTTCAGTCCATCCCGCGTCCCTGACGGCATCGGCAACCTTGCTGCTGATCCCTAATTCTACGAAAGTCGACATGATTCATCATCTCAGATAAAAAGCCCTGGTGAATGATGGACCCTTTATTAAATCAGGGTGTAGCATCGCCCCTATTTAAGCTGTGGCATCCGCCAACCATATTTTTAGGGTTCAGCCTTCGATCCGCCGTCGGATCATGCCGTTCCAACCTATCCCCCCGGACATCCGTTCGAACCCGATGCCAACGAACAGAGCGGAGATCCGAGGATCGAGGCAAAAGGCCGCACACCGCCTAAAACACCGCCTAAAACACCGCCTAAACCCAATCGAATCCGGACGATGAATGTCCGTGCGGCCCAACAGCATTTTGTGCGGATCCGGGGAGATCCGAGGCCTGCAAACTGCGTCCTCAGTCCTTTACGGTGGTCTCCGCCGATTGGATGCACTTCGTCAGCACGGAGTACGCATTGATCATGTCCGCCTCGCCGACGATGAATATCGTGTCGGTGTGGCAGCTCACGGTCTCCTCTATGTTGATCCCCGCGTCGGACAGGTTGGTGATCAGATAGGCGATGACTCCGCTGGTATCGACGATCCGCTCCGGCGACTTGACCGCTATCTCCACAAGGTTCTCCCTTATCTTGATGATGTTGAACCTTCCCACGGTGTCCATGATCCTTTCCTTCAGGGTGCGGTCGGCGATTATCGTCACGGCGGATGCCGACTGGACGCATTGCATTATGGAACTCTCGTTCCAAAGATCCTTGAAAAGACTGTCCATTTTGTGAAGAACGGTCCAATCGTTCTTTGCGGTCACGATGCAGGTCTTGGTCCTCATCTCCAAACGGCTGTATTTGAGGATCCGGAGGATGCTGGTCTCGTGGTCCGTGGTGACGCCGAGCTTGCCCGCGTACCTCCGGCATGCGATCATCACGGCCTCTTCGTTGTCGATGTCCATTTCCTTCATGATCAGGCGTGCCAGAGAGGAGTAGTTGATCAATCCTTTGGAGACGCAGTCTTTGATGCTGGGGTGGGCGTCTATGTAAAATCTGGTCCTTTCGGCGAGACTCTCTTTCGACACGTTCTTGGACATGTCCGCATAATGGAAAAGGAAGTATATATGTCCTATTCAAAACATAATAGTTGAAAAGGTTTGAAAAATCGAACATTGTGTCGGTCAGGCGATTAGCTCTCCGAACAGCGTCATGAACGAGTCCTTCTGCGCCTTGGTGAGGATCAGAGGAGGTATCAGACGAATGACGTTTCCGTGGCACACGTTGATCAGCACACCCCTGTCGCGCATGGCGATTTGGATGTTCTTTGCGGTCTCATCGCTGTCCATCTCGACGCCGATGATGAATCCCTTGCCGCGGACATCCCTGATCTTATCGGAACCCAGCCCTTTCAGTTCGGACGCCCATTCCCCGCCGAGGTCCGCAACGTTGTCGAGGAGCTTCTCCTCGATTATGGCATCGATGACGGCGCAGCCCGCGGCGCAGACCAGAGGATTGCCGCCGAACGTCGTCCCGTGGGTGCCGGGGGTCATGACGTCGGAGATCTCGGCGGTCGAGACGACGGCGCCGATGGGCACTCCGCCGCCCAGCCCCTTTGCCATGGTGAGTATGTCGGGGATCACGCCGTAATGCTCCGTGCCGCACCATTTGCCCGTGCGTCCGACCCCGGTCTGGACCTCATCGGCTATCAGCAGCGCGCCGTTGTCGGTGCATATGTCGCGCAGCGCCCTGTAGAATCCGGGATCCGCCGACACGACCCC
>JAITQH010000062.1 GCA_031288985.1 Candidatus Methanoplasma sp.
ACTGTTTACATTTACCTTGGGGGATATTATCCGGTATACGGCAAGTTCTTCGAGCAGGAACGCGAAACGTGAGCCCATGACCGAATGCGCAGAGAACCATCCGAATAAAGATTCCTGCCTTTCGTTCGTCACGCGGTTCCTGAAGAACCCCATAGTGTCGATCTTGGTTGTCGGGCTGGCCGTCAGGCTGGCGCTGGGATTCGTTGCGACATACGGATACGACGTGTACAGCTGGGCGCTGATAATCGAGAACTTCGAGTCCGGCAACGGCCTTTACGGCCTCGTCGGATACAACTACGCCCCGCCGTGGGGATACATCTTGGGCGTGATATCCGTGTTCCAGGATCTGTTGGGCGTCGGAGTCGTCGGCGTCAGGCCCACAGACGCGCTGCCCATCGAGCAGTACACGGAATGGTTCCTGACAGCCAATATCACAAGCACGGCGTTCAACCTCACCGTGAAGATCGCAACCTTCGTTTGCGACATAGCCGTCGGGTATCTGGTGTATTGGATCGTAATGCATTTCACCGGCGACAGGAAGAAGAGCACGATCGCGTTCGCGGTATGGTTCCTGTGTCCGTTCGTGATAACGGTCGGGGCCGTCGGAGGGATGTTCGACTCATTCACGGCGCTTATGACCCTGATGTGCGTCATATTCCTGATAAAGGACAGGTATCTTCTTGCCGGAATGATGTTCGGTGCGGCCGCGCTCATGAAGTTCTTCCCTGCGATCCTGGTGTTCCTGCTTGTTGCATACATCCTGACGAAGCACACCGGCCGCGGCATTGCGGCAAAGAACGTCCTGACCGCCGCCGCAGGCGCGCTGGCGGTCGTCGCGGTCCTGCTGCTCCCCCAGATATTGGACGGGACGCTGGCATCGTGCTTCTCCTTCCTTACGGCCAGGGCCGGGTCCAACATAGGCAGCGGCCTCGGATCCATTGAGCGCTACGGCACCATGGCCGCATACTTGGGCATCCTGGCGGCCTCGTTCCTGCTGGCAAGGCGTCTGCGCAAGGATCCCGGAAGGGACATGGACATGACGATGCTCCTGCTTGTCGCGGTGAACATATGCATACTGCTGCTGTTCCCTTCCACTCCCCAGTACATCGTGCTGCTGATGCCGTTCTTGGCCATCCTGCTGGTCATGTCGGACAGGCGCCTGCGCATACCCCTTGCGGTGCTGATTGTCGGGACAACCATGTTCTCGCTCGCAGGCAACGCAACGCTCCTCATATCGCTTGCAACGTTCACGGATATGATATCAATGTCGTCGGTGATGGGCGCGGCGGAGTGGTTCCAGGCCCCCGTCCTGGGGCTTTCCAAGATGGGATGGCTCTACTACGGAGGTGCGGTCCTGCAGTACGTCGGCACCGCGGCGGTGTTCTGGACGCTCGTCAGGGGAACGGACTTCAACGGAGCGAGCCTGAGGCTGTCGCCGGGAAAGGAGTTGGGATGATCCAATGATCGACTTCAACATAGGCGAGTGGATCTACGGGGTGTTCGGGAACAACGAGTTGGGAGTGCTTCTGTGCATCTTCCTGATATTCTTCATAGACGCGGTGCTGTTTCCAACGCTTCCGGAACTGTTCTTCGCCATGGGGATCATGTACCGGCCCGACGTCTTCTTCGGCGCCGAGCTGCTGATCGCCGCCATAGCCGCCGAGGTGTTGGGCACACTGGCGCTGTATATGGTCGTGAGCAGGATAAAGATCCCGGCAAGGATCGAGAGAATTGTCGGCAGATACGTGGGATTCTTGGTGATGGGAGACGAACGGCTCCTCCTCCTCAATAGAATAGCCCCGATGATCCCCTTTGCAGGCGCGTTCATAAGCATCATGAAATGGGATATCAAGAGATCTCTGGTGTATGTGGTGGCCGGATGCATACTGAAATACGGTGCGATCGCCGTCCTCAGCGGCTTTTTTTACAGCTACTTCAGCAGCGGCGTCGCTCAGACGGTGACCATTGCAATGATAGTTGTGGTGATAGCCGCGAGCATCGCTTCCTCGCTCATAATGTCAAAAAGGAAAGGACTGCGGTGACATAACGCACGGCATCCGCCGTCAGGGTTTATTTAGAAAGAACGTTTAGGTCGCAGAGACGCAAATGAACGATGCCGAAAAGCTCACAACAAGATATCGCGAAGCGGTGCTTTATGTCATATGCGGCGGGTTTACCACGCTGGTCACATGGGGGTCCTATGCGGTGTTCGTATGGGCGGGGATGGAACTCAACGCGAGCAACATCCTCTCATGGGCGTGCGGGATCCTCTTTGCGTTCGTGGTCAACAAGTTCATCGTGTTCTCCTCCATGGACGTCAGGCCGTCCGTGATCGCAAAGGAAGCGGGATCGTTCTTATCCGCGAGGATCTTCACAGGAGTGATCGCGGCCCTGCTGTTCCCGATCCTGATGGGGATCGGTCTGAACCAATCGCTTCTCGGCACGGCGGGATTCCCCGCCAAGATCGTGACCAGCGTCATCGAGATAGCACTTAATTGGGTGTTCAGCAAATATATGATCTTCACTCACAAGGCGCGGCCGGGCGGGGCGCAATGCGCCGCGTCCAAGGATCCCGCCCGTCCCGATGCCCAAACGCAGCCTGCGGACGGGGCCGGCGTCGGAACAACGGAGACCGGCGCCGCAGAGTCGGAGCGTCCTCAGAATGAGCAGGACGCAGAGCAGAACGATTCCCGCGAGGACGGCTCCGAGCCGTACGGGGGAGTCTCTCGGTAAAATGCCGCACAGCCGTTCAAACGGCGTGCAGGATCGCCGGGCGCAACGAGGCCGACGCGAAGGAAGACCCGTTGATGTTTTGACGGGCCGATGCCCCCACATCCGGATCGGAACAGCCTTACGAGGTGGGCGGAGTGTATCTCCTTACAGCGCAGTATGCTTTGGCGCAGAACCTTCCGACCATCCCGCACTGGTTGAACGTGTCCACGACCACTCTGGGGCTTATGTGGGACACGCCCTCGCGCCTCTTCCCGAACTTGTACTTTACGCCGGCGACCTTGATGTCGCCCGGGCCGAATCTGAGGAGATCCAACAGCACTTTCCAGCCGGTCATGTTGAGCTTGTCCCGGTTCTCCTCGATGACGGGTACGAAGACGTCGGTGCGGCCCGCGAAGAGGCCGCTCATAACGTCTTTGGAGACCTTCTTGCGGTGGTACAGAAGGTAGAGGTCGGCGAAGATATTGAATCCCCAAGACCCCAGCCACCGTGTGAATCCGAGAGCCATCCTGTCCTCCCTGACCCCTATGCACAGATCCGCCCCCTTCTCCATCTCCGTGTACATCCTGCCCAATGCGTTCACGGGGTGCTGGAAGTCGCAGTCGATGGTCATGAAATAATCCGTTCCGGACTCGACGATCCCCTGGAAGACGCTTGCCGCAAGCCCCCTGTCCTCCGGGGGTCTGGACACAAGACGGGTCTTCGGATCGCCCAGAGCCTCGATCAGTTCCTTGGAGCCGTCGGTGGAGGCATCGTCCATGAAGAGCACGTAGAAATCAGGATACTACGCCCTGATGCATTTGGCCATGAAGACGATGTTCTTTTCCTCATTGAATGTAGGAATTACTATTGTGCAGGACCCATCCATTGTACTACCGATTGGGGGAGTATTGAACCCGTATTTTATATCTGCGCCTGCAAAATCGCACAGTTTGCAGAAATTTTAATAAAATAAAGCCCTCCCGTGGGGGAGGGCGGTTTGAAGGTCACTGCCTGAACGCTTCCTCTGCGTCGGCGATGTAGCCGTCGTCCATCATCTTGGAGGTGAGGCCTCTGCTTCTGCGGATCATGAAATCGGCGCGGTCAAAGAGTTCCTGACGGGACAGTTTGAGGCGGGCGACGCCCTGCTCCTGAGCCTTGAGCGCGACGGCGACGGCCTCTCTGGGGAACACCTCGATCTCGCTCATGGTCGGTATGATGTAGTCCTCCGAGATGCCCCGCTCCTCGGCGCACTTCGCCAGCTCCGTGGCGGCAGCGACGCACATCTCATCCGTTATGGTCTTGGCGCGCACGTCCAGGACGCCGCGGAATATGGCCGGGAAGCCCATGGAGTTGTTGACCTGGTTGGGGAAGTCCGAGCGGCCGGTGGCGAATACCCTCACGCCGTGATCCTTGGCCTCCCACGGCCATATCTCGGGTACGGGGTTGGCGGTCGCAAACATCACCGCGTCGTCGGCCATCAGGTCGCAGTACTCCGGAGGTATGGTGCCGGGGCCGGGCTTGGACGCGGCTATGACGATGTCGGCGCCTTCCATGGCCTCCTTCATGCCGCCGCTCTTGCCGGCGCCGTTGGTCCTTTGGCAGATCTCCCACTTCTGTCTGAAGTCGTTCTCCACATCCTTCCTGCTCAGGTTGAGGATGCCTTTGGAGTCGCACATGCACAGGTGTTTCGGGCTGAATCCGGTGGCAAGCAGCAGGCGGGCTATGGCTATGGACGCGGCTCCCGCGCCGATGACGGTGATGTTCGCGTCCTGAAGCTTCTTTCCGACGAGTTTCATCGCATTTATGGCGCCCGCGACCTCCACGGTGGCGGTTCCCTGCTGGTCGTCATGCCATACCGGGATCTTGCAGTCTCTTCTCAGCTCGTCGAGTATGTCGAAGCACTTGGGGTTGGATATGTCCTCGAGGTTGATCCCTCCGAAGGACGGGGCGATGAGCCTCACGGTCTCGATGATCTTCTCGGGATCCTTGGTGTCAAGGCATATGGGGACGCAGTCCACGCCTCCGAGGTACTTGAAGAGCATGGCCTTCCCCTCCATGACGGGCATGGCCGCCTCGGGCCCTATGTCTCCGAGCCCCAATACGCGGGTTCCGTCCGACACTACGGCCACGGTGTTCCATTTCCATGTGTGCTCGTATACGGCTTCAGGGTTCTTGGCGATGTCCTTGCAGGGTTCCGCCACGCCGGGAGAGTACCATATGGCGAAATCGTCGAAGGACCTCACGCATGCCTTGGGAACTATCTCTATCTTTCCGCCGTAATATTTGTGGAGCACCATGGCATCCTCGCCGGGCTTCTTTGCCCTGGAAAGACGCTCCTCAACGCTTATGTCCTTATCGTTTACCATGTAAATTCCTCTATATTCTACGTTTTTCGTAGCTAAACTGCGAAATTCTAAATCGGTCGATTACGATATTCATATTTATTCATTGTGTAGGGCGGATGACGCTTCCGAGGCGGTATCTCTGGTTCCTGTTCTTCGGATTCTCCGGATGCGTCATCTCCACCAGCCCGAGTTCCATCGCAGGGCGCAGATAGTTGTCCCTGAACGTCTGCCTGTGGGACAGCCCGAGCATCGCCATGATCTCGGAAGCGGGCAGGCTGCCTCCCGAAAGGCAGTCCGCGACTCTGCGTGCACGGATGTTTCCATGGTCGGTTTCTTGGTCGGTTTCTTGGTCGGTCATGAACTCATCAAGTGCATCGTTGATGATTCCCAGCATAAAATCTATGAAGATCCCGGAATCGGTGTTCTCCGTAGATCCGGATATCGCGTCATAGTATTCTTTTTGGTGCTTTTCCAACATGGACTCCGTGGGGATCCACTCGAACAGCGGTTTCCAGCGGGACAGCAGCAGGGTGTGCCATAGGCGCCCCATGCGTCCGTTCCCGTCGGAGAACGGATGTATGAACTCGAATTCGTAATGGAACACGCAGCTTTTGATAAGCGGGTGGGCCTCCGAGCGCCTTGCCCATGAGAGAAGGTCGCACGTCAGTTTCGGAACCATCCCTGCGGGAGGGGCGATGTACACAACCTTTTTCCCCCTGAACACGCCCACTCTCGACGGGCGGAACCTGCCTGCATCACTGACGACCCCTCCGGTCATCTTCAGGTGCGCATCCAAAAGATCCTCCGCGGCGTACGGGTCGTATGCGCCTATGCCGCCGTATGCGGCGAAGGCGTTCTTTGCCTCCAGGATGTCCTGCGGCGGCCCGAGGACGTGTTTTCCGTCGATCGCGGAGGCGGCCTGCTCCAAGGTCAGGGAATTGTTCGCGATGGCCAGGGAGGAACGGATCGATCTGATCCGGTTGGCGCGCCGGAGCCTCGGATCGGGAGAGGATCGCGCGGCGTCAAGGAGACCCAGCTTCTCGCTGATGTCGGAGATCTTGCCTATGGCACGATCCGATATCGTAAACGGTGGGGAATATTCATAGGGCATATCGAGCACTCACGTTATTGTTTTCAATAAACAGCACGCCGCGTCCGCGCCTCCCGGCATCAGAATCCCAGCGGTTCGCCCACGAGTATTATCTTGATCCTTCCCTGCACCCTGCACATGCGCGTGACCTCGATGCTGCAGCATATGCAGTCGGCCGATCTGCAGTCCGCGCACGACCCGGTGGACGCGCAGGGGGTCGCGATCGGCATCAGCGATGCCAGCCTCTGCACGTTGAGGGGTGCGGCAAGGTTGCGTGCTCTGGAGATCGCATCGTCAAGGGTCTTGCAGACCTTGTTCATGCCAACCACGGCCACCACGCTCTTCGGACCGAATGTGATGGCGGCGACGCGGTTGCCGATGCCGTCGATGTTGACAAGCTGACCGTCCTCGCTGACCGCGTTGAAGCTTGTGAGGTAGCTGTCGCAGAGGAACGCCTGCCGGGACAGTTCGAACTTCCTTTCCGGCGTGTCAGCCGAGTCTCTGTCGATGATCTTGAAGCCTCCTTCGCGCACGGCGTCCAAGACTCCCGTCTGCTGCAGGGTCACCGAGCCTCCCCAAGACACCGAGGAGTTCCTCGGAAGGAGGCTGAGCGCCTTTTCCCTGGCCTCTTCGGACGTCCAGCAGTAATGCGCCTCGAATCTCCTGCCCTTCAGCGCCTCGACCACCTTCGGTGCGAGCGCGCCGCTCCATTTGGAAAAACTGTCATCCGTCATTCTGTGCACCTGATCTCGGCCATGGAATCATGCTATTCGGATAAAATGATTTATTCGGAACGGCGGCCAAAGGCATGCAAAACCACAAACGATCGAAAGTCGGGAACCCGCCGCAACGGATCTGTCGGGTCGATGTTCGGCCGGGCCCGCCCGGCAGGGTCGGCGGCGCACCGCCGGGTTCACGGACCGACCTGACAGTTGGCATCGATTATGTCCTGCAGCGGCACGTCCGCATTCCTGAAGCGCGTCGAGTTCTTCTCCGACTTCAGATGCACCGCGTTCTCCGGGCAGAGATTGATGCACCCAAGGCACCACTCGCATCTGTGAAGATGCTTCACCGACCCGTCCACGGTTATGTTGCCCACGGGGCACACCTTTGCGCACACGCCGCATCTGCTGCATGCATCGTTTATAATGAAGGTCTTGTCTCTGCCCGGCTGCACGCTCATGGAGGGTATGGATCTGAGGAGTCCCCCCAACACTCTGAAACCCAGATTGGATGGGGACGAATGCCCCTTCTTCAGGGCGCGTATGTCCTCTGCGATCGCGTTGAGACGGCCTTCTATATCCTTTCCGGGGCCTTTGGCGATCTCCTTTTCGATGTTGTACATCGGAACGTAGTTGTCGATCATCTCAACGGCGTTGATGTAATCGAAGCGGACCCCGCACTTGGCGGCGGTCTTCTCCAAGATCTTGACGGAGTTCAGCGCGGCCCCGCCGTAAGTGAGCACCGCGAAGAGATACCCAGCGTCTAATTTCGCCTCTTTCAGAAAGCGCTCGACGATCGCAGGCAGCCCTCCGAAGTACACCGGAAAGACGATTCCTATCGAATCGTCGGCGAATTCCAGATCCCGGGCCCTGAATGCCTGAGGTATGGAGACGAGTTCACCGCCGAAATGCCTTGCGGCATGCAGGCTGTTTCCCGTGGATGTGAAATAAAATATCTTCATGCGTTGCGTATGCAGGGATAGGATAAAGGCTTATCGCACCCCCCTCTCGAAAAAGCATATTCGGGGGTGCCGAGGCGCGGCCGTCCGTATGAAGGCAATAATTGCAACATGGGATATATTGTAATAACAATTTGCGCACTTTTCATACCATAAAAATTTATGCTGGCCTTATGCATATTGTTATTACAATAAAATGATTGATAGATGGGACTCAAAACCCAATTTCCGACAGGTCTCCAACGCGATGTTTGTTGATTTGAGTTACATGCAAACACCCTTGTTCCGCAGGCAGTATTGCGCCATACATCCTGCATAAACAGACTGCATGATCACAACAGGATCAAGAGGATCCGTACATCAAAAGAACAAAAAAACATTCAGCAACCGGCAAACGGTATGCGAAGCGGCGGCCCTTGGGAAAGCGAATCTGCGAACGCCTCCCCGGGTTTACGGGATATGCGAAAAATCCCACAACTATGGAAGTAAAAACCCTACAACTACGGAAGTAAAATATGATCCAGACTCAAATCCAAGCATGTGGAAAAAGAATACATGCGAAGGATTGCGGATTCGGAACTCTCTGCCCGCATGAACAGATCCGGCGCAGTACTGATCGAAGGCGGCAGGCGGGCGGCGGCCGAGATCAAGAGGGGGGCGTCCGAGATAGACAAAGGCGTAAAAAATCTCCTCAGGCTCAGGGACAGCGTGGATCGGCAGAGGATGCCGCCTCCATCGTTCATGATGGTGCTCACCGCAGGGGAGTACGGGTACAGGCGCAAGGATGGGGTCTTTGTCGTGCCGATCGGGTGCCTGAAGGACTGAGGGATCTGCGGTCGGGCGGAACATGCATGCCGGCATCCCGCCGCGATCCCCGACCGGGCGCATAAGAGTCAAAAACAGGATCATCCGGATCGGAAAGGCGGGCCTGAAGGGATTCGAACCCTTGGCCGATCGATTAAGAGTCGATCGCTCTACCTAGCTGAGCTACAGGCCCCAAACCACTTTATTGCATCCTTGTACATAAAACTGTCTGTTATGTCCGGTCAGGATCCCGAACCCTCTTCAAACTTAATATATCTCGACCGCATACTCCGTCCCGATGAAAGAACTCAGGGTTAGGGATCTGATGACGACCCAGGTGGTGACCGTGAAACCCACGGACACAGTGAAGCGCGCCACCATAAAGTTCGCAGTCGACAACATTGCGGGCGCGCCTGTGGTCGACAACAGGAATCATGTCATCGGCATCATCACCGAGCATGACATATTGGATCTGATCCTGAGATATCAAGACCGTTTGGACGCCGAAGGCAATCCCAATTATCTGCTGGCGATCCCGCTGGACGGAGAGAACGTCGACGAAGAGATATCCGACGCCAACAAAGCGATATCGGAGATGAAGGTCGGAGACATAATGAAAAGGAGCGTCCTCAGCACGACCCCCGACGCGGAGATCGTGGAGACGCTCAGGGACATGATGAAGATGGGAGTCAACAGGGTCCCCGTTCTGGAGCAGGGAGTGTTGGTCGGAGTGATCTCCAGAGCCGACATAATATTCTACGTATACAAGAAAAAGGTCTGAGATCCGTGTTCGAGGTCCACGTGCTTGCAAGCGGAAGCGACGGCAACTGCACCGTCTTCGAACTTGACGATGAAGCCGTGATGATAGACGCGGGCCTCAGCGGCAAGAAGATCATGCAGCTGATGGATCGGGAAGGGGTCGACTCCCGAAAGCTGAAAGCGCTTTTGGTGACGCACGAGCATTCCGACCACATCGCCGGGGCCGGCGTCGTGGCGAGGAAGTTCAACATCCCGGTGTATTGCAACCGCGCGACCTTCGACTGCAGCGGCATGGGTTCCGTCCTCTACTCCGAAATAAAGACCATGAACCGGTTCGGCATCGGATCATTTGAGATAACACCGCTGCCTACGTCCCACAACGCGGTCGAACCCAACGCGTTCTTTCTTGAATGCGATGGTAAAAAGGCTCTTCTGGCCACCGACACGGGGAAGATGACGCCCCAGGTGGAACAGGCTTTGGCGGCTGCGGACGCCGCAGTTATTGAATCAAATTATGACAAAAAAATGCTCACCGAGGGCCCTTACCCATACCCTCTGAAGAAACAGATCGCAAGCGATGTGGGACATCTCTCCAACGTCGACTGCGCCGAAGCGCTGAAACGCACCATGAACGATAAAAGGCAGATATTCCTGGCCCATCTGAGCAAGACGAACAACATCCCGGATCTCGCCAGGGACACGGTGTCCCAGATCACGGGATTGAGGCGCATCAGGATCGACTGCCTCGAGTTCCCGGGAGATACGAGGACCATCAGGGTGAAGGGCTGACGAGGACAGCCTTCCCGCGGGCTATGAGCGCGTCCGCCATCATCGCCGGCATCCTGACCACGTCCTCTTTGGATAAGTTGTAGTCTCTGTCCGGCCCCGAGAACGGGGGAAGGGACTCAAGCACCCTGATGACCGCGGCGTCGGCGTCGGACGGAGGGGCCGCAGCGGCGATCGGCGCGGGGCTGTCCTGCGGTTCAAAGAATTTATCAACGTCCCCTTCCGGATCGTCCGGGATGTACGCATCGGAATCGGCGAGTTCGTCCTCCGCATTCGAAACCTCATAGGCGGCCTCGGCGGCGCGCGCAGGTTCGACGGCCGCAGGAGCCGGAGGGATCGGAGCCTTATGCGCCATCGGCGCCTCGGACGCGATGTCAGGGGTCTCGAACCTCTTTTTCCCGCTCAGACGATCCAGTATCCCGTCCTGCCGCTTGGATATGCTGAGTATGTCTCCGTAATACTCCCGTTCCTCCGGGGTCATGCCGTCCAGAACGTTCTGCCCGCCCCGCGCGCCCATCACCGCCAGAAGGCACACCTTCTCCATGCGCGTCTCCACGATCTCCTTGGAAAGGCGGTTGGCGTTCTTCCTCCGCTGGTTTATGCCTTCGCACATGATGGAGTCGGGGTCGATGGCAAGCTGCTTCTCGTACTCTATGCGGATGTTGATCAAAAGGCGGGCTATGGCGTGATACAGATCCTTCCTCACGTGCGACAACGCTTTGGACTTCCTCTCCACCCGATACACCGAGCTGAGGTCTTCGATGGTCATATCCTGTTCCGCGCCCATACGCACACCTCATCGGACAGTTGATATTTGTTTTTATTGAGGGCAATCATTAATTCGCCCCATGGCGTATGACGCGGATGATGACGGCAAAGACGGCGGTCGGCAAGCCTGCGGACGCGGGCGGTTCGGAGAGGGCGGCATGAATCTCGCCGACGCATCCCGCAAGACCGCCGACGGCCTGGAGGTGGACGTCATAGTCTCTCCGAGGTCGGACAGATCCCGTCCCGAAGGGTTCGACGAGTGGAGGAAGCGGCTCATAGTCAGAATAAAGGCCCCGCCGCTGGACGGGAAGGCGAACAAAGAGGTCGAAAGCCTCTTCAAAGATCTTACGGGGTTCCGTTCGGAGATCGTGAGCGGCCGGCTGAATCGTACGAAGACGGTGCTGATAAGAGGGGATGCGGACAAGATAGAAGAGATCCTGGGGCGCTCGGTATGAACGACGAGGAGAGGCTCCGGGAGATCGTTCTTGCCTTGGACGACCTTGCCGACCTTGCGTCGGACCACATAATCCTGGTGGAAGGCCTCAAGGACGCAAGGGCGCTGAGGGCCCTCGGCATCGAGGGAACGGTCTTTCAGATCCAGGGAGTGGGGCCGCTGAAGGCCGCAGAGCACGTGGCGGAGAACGGAGGGAAGGCGGTGGTCCTCACCGACTGGGACAGAAAGGGAGGCATCCTCGCTTCGGAGCTGGAGGAACAGCTGTCGGCGCTGGGCGCGGGATTCGACATGACGGTGCGCGCCAAACTGTCCACACTCTCCAAGAAGTATGTCAAGGACGTCGAATCGCTGGATTCATTGGTGGCAAGGCTGTCCTCCGCAAACGCTTTGGACAGCCTCCGATGAACATCGGCGGCCGTCGGCCGCGCCTTTTCGGGGGATGACCCAATCTAAAGGATAAATATCAGCCGCGCAATGCATTAATGTAAATGACTGGGATATTCATCGTACTGGAAGGCATCGACGGCGCAGGAAAATCCACTCTGTGCGAGCGGATAAAGGAGGCGCTGTCGGCGGAAGGCAGAAGGGTCTGCGTCACCCAAGAGCCGACGCACGACGAGATCGGCTCCTTCATAAGGGAGGGGAGGGTCAAAGGGATCTCTCAGGCCGCCGAGGCGCTGCTGTTCACGGCAGACAGGGCGGTGCACACCGAGAGGATATGCCGCATGCTGGAGGACGGGGCGGATGTGGTCTGCGACAGATATTTCGCATCCACGATCGCATACCAATCAGTGAATCTGGGAGGCCGCGCGTCGGACGCGGATTGGCTCTGGAACCTCAATCGTCCGATAATACGCACGCCCGATCTGACCATTCTGCTGGACATCGATCCCGAGAAGGGGATGGAGCGCATCGGCGTCAGAGGAGCGAAGAGCAAGTTCGAGGACGCAGGATATCTCAGCGACGTCCGAAAGGCATATCTGGAACTTGCAGAAAAACATTCATTCGCAACAGTGGACGCCTCCAAGGGCCGGGACGAGGTGTTCGGCGAGATCATGAGGCGGATAAAGGAGATCATATAATGCACCCATCGGAAGAGATATACTGTGAGAAGAGCGGCAGGCTCAGAGGGAAGACCATCGTCATAGGGATCACGGGCAGCATCGCGGCGACGGAATGCTTCTCGGTCATACGCGATCTGGTCAGGAACGGTGCGAAGGTCATCCCTGTAATGACTCCCGCCGCCGCCAGGCTCGCGTCCCCCGACGCGATCGAATTCGCATCGGGCACAAGACCCATAATCGAGCTGACCGGCCAGACCGAGCATGTAAAACATCTCGGCGGAAAGAATGCGGCGGATCTGTTCATGATCTATCCCGCCACGGCGAACACCATATCCAAGATAGCCATGGGCATCGACGACACATCGGTGACGTCAATGTCGACGGTGGCGATAGGCGGCGGGATCCCCGTCGCGGTGGTCCCTGCGATGCACGGCGCCATGATGAAGAATCCCGCAGTGTCGGAGAACATTGAAAAGCTCAGGAGAATGGGGGTGCACGTCATCGGCCCCCACAGCGACGGCGTGAGGGAGAAGGTAGCCTCCAGGGAAGAGGCGGTCGCCTGGGCCGTGAAGCTTCTGTCCAGGAACAACCTTGCGGGCAAACGGATATTGGTCATCGGCGGGAGAAGCGAGGAACCGCTGGACTCCATGAGGCTCGTGACCAACCGCTCCACGGGTCTGATGACCGTGATGCTGGCGCAGAGGGCGTTCGAGCGCGGCGCGGACGTGGAGCTTTGGATGGGAGGCAGCAGCGTGCCGCTTCCCGACTACATCCCCACGAGAAGATACGCATCCGTGTCCGACCTGGTGGAAATGCTGGACTCCATCGACCACGACATAGTGATCGTGCCGGCCGCTTTGGCGGACTTCACGCCGGCGGAGCGGTTCGAGGGCAAGATGCCCAGCGGGACCCCGCACACGGTCCTTCTGAACCCCGTGCCGAAGGTCCTGCCGATGATCTGCAAAAGATGCGGCAGCGTGATAGGATTCAAGGCGGAGTCCGGCTTGGCGCATTCGGAGCTCGTGGACAAAGCGAGGGGCCGCCTTTTGGAATACGGACTCACGGCCGTGGTCGCCAACGACATAGACGACGCGGGGCGCGAGACCTCCGCCGCCGTGCTGGTGACGAAGGACGATGCAAAGAACATCACCGGGAGCAAAGCGGACGTATCGGACGAGATCCTGAACTTCTGCGCGGAAACGATATGACCTCGGCATACTGCCCCGCCCACATAACGTGCTTTTTCAGACCCGTCCATTCTTCGGACGTTCTGAGCAAAGGATCCGAGGGCGCGGGGATACGGCTGAAGGCCGGGACCCTAGTTCATGCGGAGGAGACGCACGGCCGCACCCGCGTCTTCATCGACGGCGTCGAGTCCGAAGCAAAGATAACCAAGCTGGCGCTCGGATATGCGGCGCCCGGCAGGAATTTTGAGATCCACGCGGTCAACGACCTTCCCACCGGGCAGGGATTCGGCATGAGCGCGGCGGGCGCGGTCGCGGCGGCGCTGTGCGCGGCCGAGTCGGAAGGCGGGACCAGAGAAGAGGCGTTCAGAGCGGCGCACGCGGCGGACATAGTCGGAGGAGGAGGGCTTGGGGACGTCTCGGGGATCCTGTGCGAGCATCATCAGCCCACCCGGATAAAGGCGGGGCTTCCCCCCATAGGGAGGGCGGTGGACTCGGGAGCGGAGTTCCCCGTGCTGACGGTGGCCGTTCTTGGTTCCAAGATGAGCACCGCCGAGGTCCTCGGCAACAAAGATATATGTTCCGCATTGGAGGCGGAAGGCGCCGCGGCGCTTGCGGAGTATAAGCGCGGCATGAGCGTCGATTCGCTGTTCCGCACGTCCAATGCATTTTCCAAAGCGTCCGGAGTGGAGACGGCCGAGGCGTCCGAAGCCATAAGAAGGCTGAACGCCGCGGGGATCAGAGCGGCCATGTGCATGCTTGGCAACAGCATATTCACCGATGCGCCGATGGACGCCGTGAAAGACGTTCTGGGCGAAGTGTTCGCAAGGGAGACGTCATCGACGGCGGATCCTGCGGCGATCATTCGAAAAGCGTGAACAGGACGTCGTCCCCGCCGACGTCGAACAGACCGATCCTGGCGCCGCAGTCCAACCATCCGTGCGCGTAGTTCACGGCGGCGAACGCGGTCACGAAATCTCCCTCCTCCCTGAAGTGCACCGCGTCGCTGTAATAGGAGGCGGCCATGTTCAGGAAGTCGTCGGCCAGCCTTCGGTTGTACGAACGCTCCGGCGCGGATATGACGATCTTGTCAAGCGCCCGTTTTGTGATATCCAGATACCTGTCGATCTTGGCCGGGGTGATGGCGGTTTGCTCCATTGCGGCAAAACATCATTGTCAAACTATAAAGAAAGCAACGGCGGGCATGCGGGGCCGCAGAGGGTGCACATGCATCGAGGACCGAAGAAGAATGTCAAAGCCGCAGGCGCGTCCGTGCTCCGCCGACGTTCGGACAGCGCCGATCGCTTGACGAAAGACTGCGCCTCGCTTTCCATTTCGCGCACATGATGCGCACATTGTTATAATACCAGGGAAATCGGGGAGCCATGATAGTAGTCGGAGGCTCATCTTCCAGAGACCTTTCCAAGGAGCTCGCAACACTTCTGAACTGCAAGTTCGTTCAGGCTTCCACGACGAGGTTCCCCGACGGGGAATGCTACACCCGCATAGACACAGACTCGCTCGACGACGACGTGACGATCGTTCAGAACACATATCCGGACGGCAACTTGGTGGAGATGTTCCTTCTGCAGGACGCCGTGAAGAAGATGGGCGCCCGCACGGTGACGCTCGTGATACCGTATTTCGGATATGCCCGGCAGGACAGGGTCTTCAAGCCCGGAGAGCCGGAGAGCGCGAAGGTCATGGCAAGGCATCTGGGCATCATGTGCGACAGGGTCATTACGATAGACATCCACAAAGAGAGCATACTCGACTATTTCGACTGCCCCCATGTGGATCTCAAGGCCGCCGCGGCCATAGCCGAGTACTTCAAGGACAAGAAGATCGACAAGGTCCTGTCCCCCGACGTGGGCGCCGCAGGGCGCGCCAAGGACGTGGCCGACAGGATGGGCGTGCCGTACGGATATCTGGACAAGACGCGCCTCTCCGGCTCGGAGGTCAAGATATCCGAGGCCAAGATGGATTGCGAAGGACAGAGGATACTCATCGTCGACGACATGATCTCGACGGGCGGGACGATAGTGGCGGCGAAGCAGGTCCTCAAGGAGGCGGGCGCGGAGAGCGTATCCGTGGCGTGCACCCACGGCGTGTTCGTCAACAACGCGTTGGAGAGGCTGACCGGCAACGATCTCGGAGCCGTCCTCTGCTGCAACACCTTGGAGAACGAAGTGTCCAACATCTCTGTGGCGGAGATCATCGCGGACGCCATCAACAGGAAGTGGTGACGTTGCGGAAGGAGGACGACTTCAACGAATGGTATATCGACATCGTCGAGAAAGCGAACCTTTCCGACAAGAGGTACCCCGTCAAGGGCATGAACGTCTGGACCGCTTACGGATGGAAGATCATGCGGAGCATAGACACGTTCATCAGACAGGAGCTGGACGCCACCGAACACGACGAGGTGTGCTTTCCCCTTCTGATCCCGGAGACCGAGTTCAAAAAGGAGAAGGATCACATAAAAGGATTCGACTCGGAAGTGTACTGGGTCACCCACGCGGGCCTGAACGAGCTGGACGTGAGGCTGATACTCAGACCCACTTCCGAGACCGCGATGTACCCCATGTTCGCGCTTTGGGTAAGGTCTCACCAGGATCTCCCGCTGAAGGTGTATCAGATCGTGAACACATTCCGCTACGAGACCAAGCAGACCAGGGCGTTCATGAGAGTGCGGGAGATCCATTTCTTCGAATCGCACACCTGCCACACCACGGAAGAGGACGCTCAGAGGCAGATAGAGGAGGACGTCGAGATCCTCGACAGGCTGGCGAAGAGGCTGTGCCTCCCGTATTCGCTCCTCGTTCGGACCGAATGGGACAAGTTCCCCGGGGCGCACTACACAGTGGGGATCGACACGGTCATGCCCAACGGCAGGACCCTGCAGATAGGATCCGTGCACCATTACCGCACCAATTTCTCCGTCCCCTACGAGATAACGTACGAGGATGAGAACGGGGAGCACAAACACGCGCATCAGACCACCTACGGCATGAGCGAGAGGCTTCTGGGAGCGGTCATCGGGGTGCATGCCGACGACGCAGGGCTGATAATGCCTCCGGACATAGCTCCGTTCCAGGCAGTAATAATTCCGATATATTCCAAGAACAACGCCGATGCGGTGAGGCAGGAGGCGCAGAAGCTCTTCGCACTGCTCACCGCCGCAGGGTTCAGAGTGAAATTCGACGACAGGGACCTGCGCCCCGGCAACAAGTACTACGACTGGGAGATAAAGGGCGTCCCGCTGAGGCTCGAGCTCGGAGGCAGGGACATAGAGAACGGCGTGGTCACCTTTGCAAGGAGGGACAACGGGGAGAAGGGCACAATAGACGCGTCCTCGGCCCCGGCGGGCGTCGATCTTATATTGGACGCGATATCGGCGGCGCTCCTTGACAAGGCGAAGAAGGTGCAGCAGTCCCACATACAGGACATCGACTCGATCGACGACATCCCGGAGGACAGGATCCTCAGATTCGGATGGTGCGGATGCGAGGAATGCGGCCACAGGTTCGAGGACGCGCACGACCTCAAGATCCTGGGAACCCCCTTCATACCTGAGGAATTCGACGGAAAATGCATCATATGCGGAAAGCCGGCCAAGCCCGTGTATGCGGCACGCACGATGTGATGCCGTGTTGGAGGAGAACGAGGCCGTATATCTGCTCGACCCCTCCGGAAAAAGGGTCTGGACAAGGATATCCTATGATATGATCAAGATACCGTCCCTCGGGACGGTGGACGGATCCAAGTTCAGAGGGAAGGAGGACGGTTCGTCCATTGACTTCGTCGGCAAGAGATACATAATTCTGAGGCCCGGGACAGTCGAACTCATGGAGTCCCTGGAGAGAGGGGCGCAGATCATCACCCCGAAGGACGCGGCCACGATAATTCTGAACTGCGACATAAGGTCGGGGAAGACCGTCCTGGAAGTGGGAGCGGGATCCGGGGGGCTGACCACCGCCCTTCTTGGCGCCGTCGCCCCGACGGGAAAGGTGCACACCATCGAACTCAAAGAGGAGAACGCTCAGCGCGCCCTCAGAAATGTGAGGAGGACCGCGGCGGGAGCCGGTTGGGAGTACACCATAGCGGATGCCAAGGATGTCCGTTTGGACATCGAGGCCGACGCGCTGGTGACCGACATGCCCGATCCGTGGCTGGCGCTGGACAATCTTTACGGCAATCTGAGGTCCGGGGGGCGCATATGTTCATACGTCCCGAACATGAACCAGGCCGAGTCGGCAGTCAACGCGCTGAGGGCGAAAGGATTCGTGGAAGTGTACACTCTGGAGAATATTCAGAGGGGCCTTGAGGTCCATCCGGGAGGCGTGAGGCCGTCCTTTGACATGATCGCGCACACGGGCTATCTCATATTCGGGAGAAAGGCGGGCGTCTGACCGCCGAACGGCGTCAGAATCCTTTAATTACGGGCGTACTATATGTCATTAATGACAGTGGTAGACATCAGGATAGAGCTCAAGAAAGGCGTTGCCGATCCGGAAGGGAGCAACACCAAAAAGACCCTTGAGTCCCTGGGCTTCAAAGGGATCGACAGCGTCAGGACGGTCAAGGTCTTCGAGATCGTCATCGACGCGCCCGCCGAGGAGGCGAAGGCCCGTGCGGAAGAGATGTGCAGGCGGCTTCTGGCCAACCCGGTCATTCAGAACTACAGCATCGTCGCGAGATGAGACCATGCCGCAAGATCTGATGAAAAGGAGGAACGCGTCCTTCGAGCTGTATGACGTGAGCGTCCGGGCCTCCGACGACAGGGAGCTGGCCGAGATATCGTCGGCCATGAGCCTCAGCCTGTCCGTTGAAGAGATGAGGGCCGTCAGGGCGTATTTTGCAAAGGAAGGGCGCGACCCCACGGACGTGGAGATGCAGGCGCTGGGTCAGGCTTGGAGCGAGCACTGCTGCTACAAGAGTTCCAAACCCATTCTGAAGGAATTCGTCTTTGGGATCGAAAGGGATGACGTCCTTTCCAGAGGGGACGCGGGCGTCATGGCGTTCGACGACGATTACGGATACGCTCTGAGGATCGAGAGCCACAACCACCCGTCGGCCATAGAGCCGTACGGAGGGGCGGCCACAGGAATAGGGGGAATACTCCGGGACGTCGTATGCATGGGCGCGCAACCCATAGGCCTGGCGGATCCGCTGTGCTTCGGCTGTCCCGACAGGAAGGGAGATCTGCCGCCGGGCGTTAAACACCCCCGCTACCTCATGAACGGCGTGGTCTCGGGGATCAGAGACTACGGCAACCGCTGCGGCATACCTACCATAACAGGGGGATTCTTCTTTGACGAGAAATACACCGGGAACTGCCTGGTGAACGTCGGCTGCATCGGAATTGTGAAAAGAAAGGATCTCGCCAACAACTTCGCCGGAGGGCCGGGAGAGGTCATGATACTCGTCGGCGGACGGACGGGGCGGGACGGGATACACGGAGTGAACTTCGCATCAAAGGATCTCACGGAAACGTCCCAGGACGATTCCAGAGGCGCGGTGCAGCTCGGAGACCCGATAACGAAGGAGCCGGTCAT
>JAITQH010000093.1 GCA_031288985.1 Candidatus Methanoplasma sp.
TCCCAGAAGGTCATCGACGCTTCGTTCGACTGTCTGTTCATGCCCGTGAACAAGACGGAAAAGATAGATGCGGAGCGTCAGGAGAAGAACATCAGCAGGATACGCGCCGGACGGGAGGATATCGGAGAGCACACGCTCCTCGAAAAAGCGTCCGCCGCCGCCGGCGATGAGGCGTACGAGGTCGTGCGGAGGATAGTCGCGTACGTGGAGGATCCAAAGTACATCATATGCGACGGCGATGCGAAACGGAGACCGGGATTCGGAGACATCGCCGTGCTGTGCAGGACAGGAACCATGTGCCGCAGGATATACGAGGCGGCGATCCAATGCAACGTGCCGGCATTCCTTCAGGGAGATGTGGAGATCATGAGCACACGGGCGGGGAAACTTGCTCTGGCGTGGCTCAGATACATAAACAACAGCAGGGACGCGTGGGGCATAGGCGCGATTCTCGCAGATCTCGGATATCCGCTCACCGACATCGAGAGCATGCTCCGCGACGGGGAGCCCGAAGAGATCCGCAAACAGAGGGCGGCGCTGCTTCCGAAGAGGCGCAGGATCACCGACCTCCTGACCTCGATATTCTATTTCTACGGATTGAGCGACGATGTGACGCAGACCATCGTATCGGTGGTGGCGTCATCCCATCGCGGATCCCTGATGACCGTGTCCGACATCATAGGGATGATGGAGAAGGACATCGACGACCGCACAAAATATTCTGTGGACGGCACTCTGGAGCAAAAGGCCGTGACCATACAGACCATGCACAAATCCAAGGGCCTGGAATATCCCATTGTGATTGTGGCGGGTCTGGACGTCAGCGTGATGCCCAACACCCGCGGAGAATCGTCTGTATACATGTTCACCGACGCCGGCGGACTCAGGTGCCGGAATGCCGTGACGCCTCTGGGAGGTTTCTCCAAGGTCGCAAGATCTTGGCAGTCCCATCTTGTCAGGAAATCCTCCTCCGCCGACCACGGAGAGGAGAGGAGGCTTATGTTCGTGGCCGTGTCCCGCGCAAAACAGTACGCAACTCTGGTGTCGGGGCACAAACCGTCCACATTCTTCACGAATGCGGACAGGTTTGCGGAACTCGCACCCGGCAAAGGCAGACCGTTCCGCACTGCAGGAGGATCCCGCACGGAGTTCATCGAACGTCCGGCCATCCCCGCCCACACCGCACGCAGGACCATCTATGCCGTGCATGAGATAATGAATATGGAAACGGGGAGCGCGAACTCCGGGAAGAAGGACGAGTTCTGCGGCAAAGGCATGGAGTATGGGACGAAGGTCCATGAGTGCGCCTACGCGATGGCGATGGGCATAGCCGTGAAGGAAGAACTGCCTGAACTGCCTGAGGTCAAGAGGATCTTGGATTCTCTGACGGGGGCGGACATATTCCCGGAGGCGGAATGCTTCCTGCCGTTCAACGGCCTCGGGGCGACGCTGAAGGGCGCCATCGATCTTCTGGCGGTGTATCCCGACCGCATTGTGGTCCACGATTACAAAACCGACGCCGAGACCTCGTTCGTCAACGAGTATAAGGTGCAGCTCAGCGTCTACGCCCATGCCGCATCGGGATATTTCAAGAGGCCCGCGACATGCGTCATCGATTTCGTTTCCAGAAACGAAACGATTGAGTTCGACCCGCTGAGCATGGATATCCTGGAAGAACGCGTCAAAAGTAAAATAGACAGTATGTAATGGGGCGCCATGCATCAGGGACTCACCGACGCGGAGGTCAGAGAAAGAGCATCGGACGGAAGGGTCAATGATTTCCGGTCCCCTGTCAGCAGAAGCTATTTCGACATCGTCAAGAAGAACGTATGCACCGTGTTCAACCTGATACTGTTCATTTTGGGCGTTGCGCTCGTCTATTTCGACGAGGTGCTGAGCGCCGTATCCGCCACGGGAGTGATCGCGCTGAACATCCTGATCGCGACATTCCAAGAGATCAGGGCGAAAAGAAGGCTGGACAAGATAGCTCTCCTGCTCCGCCCGAGAGCCGTGGTCGTGCGAAACGGCGTCGAAAAAGAGATAGATCCATCCGAGATCGTGATGGACGATATCATACGGATGACATCGGGGGATCAGGCGCAGGTCGACGGAGAACTCGTGGACGCCGTCTCCGTCGAGATGGACGAGTCTGCGATAACCGGCGAGTCCAGCACGCGCAGGAAGCACACCGGAGACACGGTGTACTCCGGGACCGTGTGCGTCACCGGGGAAGGGTATTACAAGGTCACCGCGCTGGGTGCGGACACCTTCACTTCGAAGATGCTGCTGAGCGCCAAGAGATACAGGAACAAGAAGACCCCGCTCCAGACGGAGACGGCCGCCGTCACGAAGATGCTGATGGGCACTGCGTTCGTGTTCTTGGTCATCATCGTGATAAGAGGGCTGATCACCGGAGGAGCCATAGACGGAGGGGAGTTCGCAATGAAGTCCGTCGTGGTCTTGGACATCGTGCCCGTGGCGCTGTTCCTTTTGATAACAATAACATATATGATCGCCGCCGTGCGCATGGCCAACGCCGGCGTTCTGCTTCAAAATTCCAATTCCGTGGAGTCGATGAGCCATGTGGACACGGTCTGCATGGACAAGACAGGGACCATAACCACCAACAATCTTGTCTTCGAAAATGCGGAATACTTCATAGGAGCAGATGAGGCGGAGGCAGCCATAAGAGCATTTGCCGCCTCCACAGGCAGCAGGAACCGCACCGTGGGCGCGATCGAGAAGAGATACGGACGCTCGCACGTCGCGTTGGTGGAAGAGATACAGTTCTCCTCAGACCGCAAATACAGCGCCGTAAAGATCGAAGGCGATTGGAACGGAACGATATTCATGGGCGCGTGGTCGTCGCTCGGCCCTCATGTGAAGAGTGTGAACAACATAGAAGAGCGTATATCCGCCATGTCGTCAAAAGGACTCAGGACGGTTCTGATATGCCTCGGGGGCGACTCGCCTCTGTATAACGGCGACGAACCCGCGATCCCCGATCTGGAGCCGGCGGCGCTCATCTCCATACGCGACGAGGTCAGAGAGGATTGCAAGGACATCATAGGCGAATTTCTGGACAACGGCATGGATCTCAAGGTCATATCCGGCGATGACCCCGAAACGGTGAACGCACTGTTCGCTCTCGCCGAGATCCCCGGCAAGAGGGAGATCATATCCGGAGACAGGCTTGCGGAGCTCTCCGGCGACGAATACCGCGAAGCCGTCCTGAGGATCAACATATTCGGCCGCATGAGGCCGGAGCAGAAGGAAAAGGTAGTGGAGACCCTGAAAGCGTCAGGACGCTACGTGCTGATGGTTGGGGACGGCGTCAACGACGTAAGGCCCATAAAGGCCGCCCACGTGGGCGTGGCGCTGCAGAGCGGCAGCGGGGCGGCCAGGGGTGTGGCGGACATGGTGCTTGCCGACGACAACTTCGCCGCACTGCCGAAGACGATAATCGAAGGCAAGAGAACGGTGTCCGGCATGAGAGACATACTGAAACTGTATCTTGCAAGGAACTTCGTCCTCGCCGTATTGGTGCTGGCGATCCTGGTGATGTTCAACAGGCTCCCTCTGCTGCCGGTGCAAAACGCATACTATGCCTTGGTGTCGGTGTCCATCGCCGCATTCCTCATGGCAATTTGGGCCGGTCCTTCCGACAACAAGGAGCGCGTCCTCCCCGTGGTGCTGAGATTCGCCGTGCCGTCGGCAGTTCTGATATCGGTGTTTGCGTTGGGAGTGTACGTGCTGTTCGATATCGGAACAGATGGTTTCTGGGCTGCCGATCTCGGCGGCTCACTGTTCGAATCCATGCACTCTGCGTACGATCCGACGCATACATTCAGCGAATTCATGCACAGTATGGGTCCGTACTCCGGAGATTACAGCGAAATCGTGTCCAGGAACGCCATGCTCCTGTTCCTTGTTCTTGCGGGCATATCGCAGATCTTCCTGATATGCCCTCTGTTCAGATTCATGTCCGTGGACGGAAAGGTGTCGAAGGACGTGAAACCGACCATACTCGCACTGCTCCTGTTCGGCCTCGTGGCGCTTATTTACAATGTGCCTCAGGTCGCCGTGAACGTGGCGTCCTTGGTCATGTTCCCGCCGCAGTTCTTCGCACTCATCGTGCTGTTCACAGGAGTATGGTTTGTTTCCACCACGGTTCTGCTGCGCAGCGGGAGTATGAATTTCATATCCGAGATGACCGAGAGGTCATACGACAGGAAGCTTGAGAAAGAGATGAAGGAAGATCAGGGAAAATAATCGCCGCCGCGGAACATCCCGATCATGAGGTGGGAGGCCATCCTTGCATCCGAAAGGGCGCGATGGTCCTGTTTCCCTTCTATTCCCGCAGGATCTCCCTCGGTTATGGCCGAGTATGCATGGTCGAGCTTGGGAAACCTGTACTTCACCTCATAGAATTGGCTGGGAAGCTTGCAGACCTCGGTCGCGGCAGCCATGATGTCCGTGCATTCTCTGAAGGCGCCGCGCAGCCTCCACGGATCCCTGTAAAGGAATTTGCCCAGATCGAACGGCACGTTGTACGCGGTGACCTTCTTTCCTCTGAGCAATCGCATGAGATCGGTGCGGACATTCGGTTGGGGTGCGGCGGCCGCCACCATTTCAACGGTAAGGTCGGTGTTCTCGAAGATCCATGCATTCTTCCTGCGGTCGTCCCATTCGGAGACGTCGTACCCCACTATGGACGAATAAACGTCCCTTACGGTTCCCGCGCCGAGATCTACGGCGCATATCCCAACATCGACGACGACGTCCCTGGGGGCGCCGTCGAGGCCCGTGGTCTCCGTGTCGAGGACGAATATCTCGTCCGTGAAATCATCCAGATTCAGGGGGATCCCTTCTTGGACATGGCGTTTGCTATGTTGCGGCGTATCGCAAGGGACAGCAGCAGTGAGATCACCGATATTATGACTGCTATGGCCATCATGACGGCGGGCATGTTTGGGATCGCCGCTTCCTTCGCTTCCTTCGCATCATCGGACTGCGGACCCGGATCGTCGACGGAGTGTTCGTTTTCCAATCTCTCCAGACCGTAGAACTCCACTTTGAAATCAGAATGTACACCAAAAACAACGTACTTCGCCGCATCGTTGAGGGGTTCGCAGCTTACATCCTCGAACATCAGACGGTTATTGCCGGATTTCCCGTCGGAATCCACGGCGTAGAACCACGGATTGAGTTTGCTCGGGCTGAGGTCATAGACTCCGGAATGCACCGTGAACTCCACTATGCCGCCATTAGACTCTCCCTGCGTGATCCATATGTCCTCTGTATTGTCAAAGACCACCGTGTACGGCTCCGCGGACGACGAAGGCGCCGCGAAAATAATCATTGCCGCGAATACCGGCAACCCTATGCATGAGATGCGTCTGAGTCTCACGAAACGGAATGCCCGTATCGGTATTTATATGCAGAAGGGAAGACAATGGGGGGCCGCCGCTTCAAAACCATCAAATACCAATAAACACGTTGGAAACGCATGAACGCTACGATTTCCGTCGGAAAGGACAAGCACTCCGTTTCTGCCGACGGCTCCATTGGTTCGGCTTTCGAGACCATCGGCGGTCTGCCGGACACTTATATATTCTTGGTTAACGGAACGCCTGTTTCCATGGACACGCCCATCGCGGACGGCATGGATATCAAAGCCGTCAAAGTGGCGTCCGGCGGTTAAGACAGTCTTTCGATCGCTTGGAAATCGACGCCCGCGCCCAAAGCGGCATCCAGCAGAGCGTCCGTGTTGCTCATGAACGCCTCCTTCACGTTGTCTCCGGAAAGATATCCCTCCGAATCCGACAGAGAATCCTCTTCGGGGAATTTGAGGCACATATAAGGTATCGTCCCCAGATATCTCATTCCAGTGAGATCCTCGATGATCCTTATGCCGCTGTCCAGCAGAGACGCGTCTCCCCTGAACCTGTTGATCAGGAATCCTTTGACCAGCGGCCTGATATCCTTCGGCATCAGAAGCCACGTCCCGTACAGGGCCGCAAACGCGCCTCCTCTTTCAATGTCGCCGACAAGCACCGTCGGAACCGAACGGCTTCGCATGAGGCCCGTGTTGGCGATATCCCTGTCCATGAGATTCAGTTCTACGGGCGACCCCGATCCTTCGCATACCACCGTCCCGTACTTTGAATTCAGTCTGTCGTACGCTTCATACGCCGCGGCCGATACGGCGGCAACGTCCATATTCTTCTTTTCAGTGACGTCGCCTGCGGGCGCGCCGCACAGCACCGTCTGAATCTTCCCGTTTCCCGAGGGCTTCAGGAGCACGGGGTTCATGTCTCCCGACGGCTCCAGGCCGGACGCCCAAGCCTGGAACGCCTGCCCTATTCCTATCTCCTTGCCTTCGCGCGTCACATAGGAGTTGAGGGACAGGTTCACGGCCTTGTACGGCGCAACGCTGACCCCGTTCCTGTACAGATATCTGCAGTACATGGCCGAAACGGTGGTCTTCCCGGCCCCGGAGGCCGTGCCGACGAACAATACGTTCACGACCGTCCCTCCGCTATGCTCATGAGCATGTCGATATCCAGTCCTTCTTCGAATACGGCCGCCAATTTCTTGATGTTCTCCTCGATCAGATCGTCGTAATCTCCGGATTCGGCCATCTTAAGGGGCTCTCCGCCCTTCTTCACGAAGGACAGGAAGAACCTCCTGAACGCAGGTTTGTCGAAGACCCCGTGAAGGTAGGTCCCGAAGAGCATGTCATCCTTCCTGAACGCGCCTTCGTTCTCACTTTCCCTGAAACGGTCGATCCTGAACAGCGGCGCCTCATTGACCTCGCTGAGGCCCATATGGATCTCGTATCCTGTGACCGGCTCGCCCGTCTCCAGAAGGATCCCCTGATCCCTGATGACCTTCTTCCTGTACTCGTCCCATTCGGTGGACATGTCGAACAGTCCAAGCCCTTCCACCGTCTGAGGGATCTTGCCCTCGATGCCGTGAGGATCCTTAAGCGACCGCCCCATCATCTGATACCCGCCGCATATCCCAAGTATGGGGATCGTTCCTCTGAATGAGCAAATGGCTTTGTCCAGACCGTTCCCGCGCATCCACAGGAGATCGTCTATCGTATTCTTCGTGCCTGGTATGATTATTGCATCCGATCCTTCCAACTCTTCGGGGCGGGTGACGAATTTTACGGTCGTATCCTCCATGTATAGAGGATCGAGATCTGTGAAGTTGGCTATCCGGGGTATCTTGATCACCGATATCCTGACCCCGCCGTTTCCTCTGGAACTTATCCCTCTGAAGGCTTCCGAATCCTCGGAAGGGAGGACCACATCCGCGTGGGGGATTATGCCGATCACCGGTATCCCCAGGATCTTTTCCAGCTCCTCGGCCCCCGGCTTCAGGTTGGAGGGGTTTCCGAGGACGTTGTTCAGGACTATGCCTTTGATTCTCTCCCTGTCCTTTTCGGGAATGAGTTTCACTGTGCCCACCGCATAAGCGAAGGAGCCGCCCCATTTGACATTGACCACCAGTATGCAGTCCGCGTCCGCTATGACCGCCGCGCCCATGTTCGCTATGTCTCTGTCGTAGATGTTTATCTCGGCGGGTGAGCCCGCGCCTTCCATGACCACAAAGTCGTAACGCTGTTTCAGGAACTCGATGTTCCTCTTTACGGCCTCGGTGCCCGGACCCGGGACGAACTCATCATAATATTCGGACACGTCATAGTCGCCGAAGGGTTCGCCTTCGACCATGACCTGAGATCTGGTGTCGCCTTTCGGCTTCAGAAGTATGGGGTTCATGTGGTGATCCGGGTTCTTCAGACCCGCCGCCGATGCCTGGATCGTCTGTATCATGGCTATCTCGGATCCGATGGGGGTCACCTTGGAGTTGAGGCTCATATTCTGTGATTTGAAAGGGGCGACGAGATATCCCTTGTTGTGGAGTATGCGGCATATGGCGGCCACCGTCACGGACTTGCCCGCATCGGATGTTGCCCCGAGGACCATCAACGCTCTTCCGTTGCGGTGGAAACGTTCCTTGACGTCATCAAAAATGCACCTCATGCGAGGATCCTTCGGATCTTGTATGCCGAGCCTCTCGATCTCGGACATTACGTACTTTCCGACCTCCGGGCGGTGTATCAGGAGGCAATATGTGCACTGCCAGATCTTATTCCCCCCGCGTCCTGTGATGTTGTCTCCCAGATCTGCGTCGTTGCAGGGATAGAACGGACAGAAACAAAAGGTGCAGTCCTGCCCTATGAAGTGGCACGGATGATAAGGGCATCCGAGATCGGGCCCGATCCAACCTCTGCCGATCTCTTCTCTGACTTTTTTTGTTATGTTCTCCATGACGGCCGCCGGCGAAAGGTCATCACCGCATGCGGATATGAACTTTACAGGAGTTGGATGGATGTATAGTCGCGATAATCACCCATTCGCCGCATAATCAGTGATTTCGGCGGCCGCGCATACCCGATGCCGATCCGTCCGGATTCCCACTTTCGGATACCCCATCACGTCAATTTATAAACTGTCGCGCGAGTGTCGGACATATGCCTGCAGATTTCAAATTTGTTCATTGTGCGGATCTTCATCTTGGAAGCAGGTTCAGGGGTATTTCCGAATCCGACCCCGAACTGGGAAAGAAACTGTTCCAAGCGCCGTTCTTATCATTCCGCAAGATAGTCGATCTTGCACTGTCGGAACGGGCCGACTTCATGGTCATATCCGGCGATGTGTTTGACGAGGAGAACGAAAGCCCCCGCGTCCGCTACACGTTCTGCGAAGAGCTGAAACGGTTGGATATGCCCTGCTTCATAGCGTTGGGAAACCATGACTTCAGACGGTCGTGGGAGTCCAGCATTCCGTTCCCCGACAATGTGCACGTGTTCTCCTCCGACCCGGACAGGCAAACTGTGCGTGCCGGAAAGGTCCCCGTGGAGATAATCGGCAGAAGTTTTTCGTCCCGCCATACCGAGGAGAATTTTGCCGCCTCGCTGAGAGGGAACAAGCATA
>JAITQH010000068.1 GCA_031288985.1 Candidatus Methanoplasma sp.
AAATGCCGTTACTCATAGAAACTATAACATCGATAACGCAAACATATACGTGGCAGTGTACGACGACTGTATAGAGATAACATCTCCCGGGACGCTTCCTCCGGACACCACCATGGCAAATGCACTGTCGGGCATATCCACCTCCGGAAACCAAACGTTGGCCTCGGTCTTCAAATGCGCCGGAGTCACGGAGGGCAGGGGAACAGGCATCGGCAAGATCATAAGGGAATGCAGAGCGTACGGTCTGAAGGATCCCACGTTTGAACAGAGGCATTCTCAATTCGTGGTCACGCTTTACAGATCCGACAAATATGACCCTGAGGTCTGGTACCGGCGGAAGACAGAGAGTGATGCAGCGGAAAGCCTGCAGAACAGCAACAACATTCCTGATGCAGTTCCAAAGGTGTTGTGACGCGTGCGGGCATGAGGCTTGCCGCAGCCTCACAGTTTGTATCCGGAGTCATCGGGGAATATGAACGCGGCCGCAAACAAGGGATAGTGCTCCACACCCTCCTCATCGATCGCGACATTGGTCCTTTCCAACTTGATCCCCCGCATGCGCCCTCTCTCCCCCGACATCACCGAATCAAGAGATTTGGATCTCTTGTTGTTGCCGGATTTGACCTCCACCATAACAACATCCCGCCCCAATACAGTGACGAAATCAATCTCCAGATCCTTGCGTCCGAAGTGCATAGGCCTGATGCGTTTCCCGACGAGTTCGCATGCGACGGCGTTCTCTGCGATCTTGCCGCCGTTCACCGACGAGTCTCCCTCAAGAAGCATAGGCGCCGTTTCTCCTTCGATCATGCATACGAGCAGTCCGACGTCGTGAATGAACAATTTGAACAGGCCCATGTTGCGGTTGTAGGTCAGCGGAAGAGCGGGTTCTGTGACCCTGTAGCTCTTGAATGCCACTCCTGCCTCGATCAGCCACTCTATCCCGCCGTCGTACATCGATCTGCGCGCCCCATGGACGCCCGTCACCTCGTTGTAACGGAACCTTCGTCCTATCTGGTCAGGAACCGAATGGAGGCATTCCTTGGCTCTCGTCCGGACGATGCCCTCGGCGTACTTGGAGATGTCATCTTCGTAAGATCTGATGATCTTCTCCTGTATTGCTCTGACCCTTCCGAAATCCTTGTTGGCAGCGAAATCATCCACTGCCTCCGGCATCCCTCCGACTGCCATGTACTTCCTGTAGTGCTCCTCGAAAGTTTCCAGGATGAACGGATCCAATGGTTCTCTGCGGTTCAGTTTCTCCGAGACCGATGATATAAGGCCCGCATCGATTTCAAGCGCCCAAAGGAACTCCTCGAAATCAAGCGTGTGCATCTCCAGATATTCTTCGTAGCCCGTCGGATAAAGAGAGACCTTGCTGTGATTCAGACCGAGAAGAGAACCTGTTGCGATGACATCGAATCTCGGATCTCCCGAGAACGACTTCAGGGCCGTCCGGGCGCCGGGGCAGCTTTGTATCTCGTCCAACACGAGGATGGTCTTTCCGGGAACGATCTTCTTTTCGCTGAACCTTGCTGAAATCTTCATCGCGAGAGTATCCATGTCAAGATCTCCATCGAAGATCTTCCTGAGGCTCGGAGTCGTCTCGAAGTTGATGTAGATGAAGCTGTCGTAATTCTTCCGGGCGAAGTCGTCAATGATGTATGTCTTCCCGACCTGTCTTGCCCCGGTGACCAATAGCGGGTGCCTTTTCGGATTTTTCTTCCATTTCCCAAGATCGTCTGTTATCTTTCTGCGCAACACTTGTCTTATATCTCTGGATGGATATTTAATAACGATTATTCGACGAACATTTACAAATTAATTACACTTTTTCTGGGGAACTTCAGAAGATAAATTACACTTTTTCCAAGACATGGTTCCGGGCATAGGTATGGCGGACATAGACGGCATCGAACAGCGGCCGAATGTCGGAAACGGCAACATATATTTATACAAATTATGATAATTTAGATTATGATAATCTAGATTATCGCAATGAGGAAAAATGAGATTTGTCGGCAGAGAGGATGACCTGAGGATCCTTGAGAGAGAGTACGAAAACAGAGGCAGTTTCGTCGTGATATACGGAAGGCGCCGCGTGGGCAAGACCACGCTGATATCAGAGTTCATCAGGAACAAGAAAAGCATATACTTCTCGGCCGGGACGCTGCCCGATGCCGAGAACATGAGAAAGTTCTCCGACTCCGTCGCAGATCATCTCAATCTGAAGGATACGTCATTCAAAAGCTGGGAGGCGGCGTTTGGAAGCATAGCGGACAGAAACGAGAAGACGGTGGTTGTCCTTGACGAATTCCAGTATCTGGCGCAGGCCAATCCGGGTTTCCCGTCGATAATGCAGGGAGTGTGGGATCGCATCCTGAAGGACAGAGGCGTCATGCTCATCATATGCGGGTCGTTCATGGGCATGATGGAAAAGTATGCGCTGAACCATTCCAGCCCCCTGTATGGAAGAAGAACGGCCAACATAAAGCTGGGCCCTCTGAACTTCCGCGATGTGAAGGAAGCCTTTCCCGGCATCGGGTTCCGCGCTCTGATGGAGTTGTACGCCGTCACCGGAGGGATCCCCAGATATCTTGAACTGTTCGATGGGAACGCATCGTTCCGGGAGAATGTGAGGAGACTCATACTCGACAGGCGGGGAGCTCTCCACGAGGAGCCGTTGTTCCTCTTGGGTTCGGAGATCAGGGAACCGATCAACTATGTTTCCATCCTTGAGGCCATCGCCTTGGGCAATTCCAAGATGAGCGCCATCACCGGAAGGCTCGGAGTGCCGTCTTCCTCCGTCTCCCCGTATCTGAGAACGTTGGAAGATATGGAACTCGTGAGAAGAGCGGTCCCTGCCACCGAAAGCAATCCTCTCAGGAGCAAGAGCGGATCGTACAAGATAAGCGACGGTCTGACCGCATTCTGGTTCAGGTTCGTGCATCCGTACAGGAACTACCTCGACATCGGGAGCATTGGGGAGGTGGAAAGGATCCTTGACGAGCATCTGATCGACGGGTTCGTGAGTTTTGCATTCGAGGAACTCTGCAGGACGATGACATATCTCCTGTGCGGCGACATCGGCATAAGCTTCACCAAGGTTGGGGCGTATTGGGACAGGAACACGGAGATAGACGTCGTGGCCGTGGATGCTCGGAACAAAAGGATATTCGCGGCCGAATGCAAATACTCCGCCAACAAGGTCACTCTGTCAGTATACAACGATCTGAAAGAGAAATGTTCGAGGGTGGGGGCGTTCGACGGCTATGAGGTGCGGTTGGGGCTGTTCTCCGTCTCGGGATTCGATGAGAACCTCATCAGAAAAGCGGAAGAGGACGGCTCTTTGCTGATACGCGCGGATGAAGTATTTTGATGGGAAAACCATGCGGCGGAGGATTCCGAAGATCCTGTGGGCGCGCCAAATCCAACCAGCAAATTATATACGCCTGCGGCTCTCACTCGCACATCGTGATTCCTATGAGAAGCGAGGTCATAAGAAAGGGTGTGGAGAGCGCTCCGGCAAGGAGCCTTCTCAGGGCGGACGGTCTGACCGACGAGGATTTCAAGAAACCATTCATAGGCATAGCCAACTCATGGAACGACATTGTGCCCGGACACATACATCTCAATGAGATCGTCAGGGCAGTGAGGGAAGGCATAGAGGAGGCGGGCGGCGTCCCGTTCACCTTCGGCGTCCCGGCCATATGCGACGGCATCGCCATGGGCCACAAAGGGATGCGTTATTCCCTGATCTCCAGGGAGGTCATATCCGATTGCTGCGAGGTCATGGTCGAAGGCCACGCCCTCGACGGTTGGGTAGGGGTCACGAACTGCGACAAGGTGACGCCCGGAATGCTCATGGCGGCGGGGAGGATGAACGTCCCCGCGCTCATGGTGACCGGCGGCGCAATGGAGACCGGGAAGCACAAGAAAGAGAATCTCGACCTCCAATCGGTCTTCGAGGCTCTGGGGTCGTACTCGGCGGGAAACGTCGATGAGGCCTTCGTCAGAACGATCGAATGCGCCGCGTGCCCCGGCAAGGGCAGCTGCTCAGGGCTATTCACCGCCAATTCCATGGCCTGCCTCACGGAGGTCCTTGGACTCAGCCTCAAGGGATGCGGAACATCCCTTGCGATCGATAAGAAGAAGCTGAAGATTGCCAAGGACACCGGAAAGCTCATAGTCAAACTGGTGAAGAAGGACGTCAAACCCCGCGACATCGTCACAGCGGAGTCCTTCCGCAATGCGGTGCGCGTCGACATGGCCATCGGAGGCTCGACCAACACCGCGCTGCACATCCCCGCAATATCGAAGGATTTTGGTCAGAACGTCACGCTCGACACCTTCGACGAGATATCAAGGGAGATACCGCACATAACCAGCCTCAGGCCGGCCGGACGCTTCTCGATCAAGGATCTTGACCGCGCCGGAGGCATGCCTGCGGTCCTGAACAGGATACAGGCGCATCTTGAGGACGCGAAGACCGCCGACGGCGGGAGCATCATCGAGACGGCGAAGAAAGCTGTGGTAAAGGACGCGGAGGTCCTGAGGCCGTTGGACGATCCATATCACAAACAGGGCGGGATCGCCGTCCTCAAAGGCAATCTCGCACCTCAGGGATCCGTAATAAAACAGGCGGCGGTCAGCGAGAAGATGATGAGGTTCACCGGCAAAGCAAAGGTGTTCGACAGCGAGAAGGATGCCACGGACGCCATACTGTCCGGGAAGATCGTCTCGGGCGACGCGATCATAATAAGATACGAAGGGCCGAGGGGCGCGCCGGGAATGCCGGAGATGCTGTCCCCCACCAGCCTGATAATGGGAAGGGGCCTTGGAGATTCCGTTGCGCTGATCACCGACGGGAGGTTCTCAGGGGCCACCAGAGGCGGCGCCATCGGCCACGTCTCCCCCGAGGCGTACGAGAAAGGGCCCATAGCCGCCGTGAGGGACGGAGACATAATAGAAATAGACATACCGGCAAGGAAGCTCAGCGTCCGCATTACGGACGAGGAGATGGCGGCCCGTCTGAAGAAGGTCAGGCCCGTGGAGAGGGAAGTGTCCGGCGTTCAGAAGAAATACAGGAAACTCGTGACCAACGGGGCCAACGGCGCATATTTGGAATGATCAGTTCCTGAGCGCCTCTTGGATCTCCACCGACTCCTGCATTATGAGTCTGCATACAGCTTCGGCCTTGTCGGGATCCATTCCGTTGTTCTCTGCGAATTCGCGGTATCTGCGGACCACGGCCTCTTCGACGGAAAGATCCCTGACATCCTTGTTGGCGCCGATCTTGAACTCTCCCACGGAGCGTGCGAGCTCCATCCTCCTCTTGAGAAGGATCATGATGTCATTGTCCACTGCGCGAATGTCTGCCCTCAGCCGTTCCAGGTCTGTCATTGGTATTCCCTCATCATCTGATCTGCGATCACCAGCGCCGCGGCGGCCTCGACGACCGACGCGGCCCTCGGCACGATGCAGGGGTCGTGCCTCCCTTCCACCGCAACCTTGTCGTTCCTCATCTCTCTGAGGTTCACAGTGTCCTGTTCTTTTCCTATGGACGGCGTGGGTTTGAACACCGCTCTGAAAACAAGAGGGGCGCCGTCGCTCATCCCCCCGAGTATGCCGCCCATGTTGTTCGTCTTCGTCCTGATCCCGCCGTCGAAGAAGAACGGGTCGTTGCTCTCAGACCCTCTCATCCCTGCGAGGGCGAATCCTTTGCCGAACTCCACGCCTTTGCATGCGGGTATGCTGAACACGGCCTTTGCGATCTCGGAGTCCAGAGCTTCGAACCATATTCCGCCGAACCCTATGGGGAGGCCGACCGCTATGCATTCCACCACGCCGCCGACGCTGTCTCCGTCGGCCGCCGCCGACAGTATGGCCGCCGACATGCGTTCGTTGAGTTCTGCGCCGCATGCGCGGGTGGGGTAATTCTCGGACGCTTTCGCGTCCAAAACGGTCCTTTCTTCCGGATCTGCGACAGGGCCGATGGAACGTGCGAAGGCATGCACCTCGACGCCGTGCGTCAGGAGATGCTGCTTTGCTATGCTTCCGGCCGCGACCATCGGGGCGGTAAGCCTTCCGGAGAACTGGTTCCCGCCTTTGATCTCGTGGCCTTTGAACTTGAACAGGGCGGGAAGGTCCGCATGTCCGGGACGGGGAGTGACATTGAATTTGGCGTATTTCGAACTGTCCGTGTTCTTATTGCGTATTATGAATCTTATGGGGCCGCCGTCGGTCATGCCGTCGCAGACGCCTTCTGTGAACTCGACCCTGTCATCCTCCTTTCTGGGGGTGCCGATGCCGGCGGAAGGCTTTCTTAGGGACATGTCTCGCTCGATCGCTTTTTCATCGATGGCCGTTCCCTTCGGCACTCCTTCCAATATTCCGCCGACGCACTCCGAATGGCTCTCGCCGAACAGCGTGAATCTCAGAGCGGAACCCAGCGTGTACATCAGACCACCCTCATTCCCAATCCCTTCATCTCCTCGGGGAACGAAGGATACGACACGGCGCAGCATTCTGCGTTCTCCATCTCGACGGGTGATTCGCACACCAGCGACGCCACGGCGGCGGCCATCATTATGCGGTGATCCCCCTCGTTCTCTATGCGCCCGCCTTTGAGCGCGGGTTTTCCGTGTATGATGCAGCCGTCGTCCGTACCGGCAATATCGGCGCCTATGGCGCGCAGCATGGCCTCGGTCGTCCGAATCCGATCGCTCTCTTTGAATCTGAGCTGCGGCGCGCCGTACAGCCTGCTGCCGCCCTTCGCCGTGCTGAGCAGCACCGCCAGTACGGGGAACAGATCGGGGACGCCGCCTATGTCGATCTCCAATCCCGAAAGGGAAGATCTGCGGACGGTCACGCTTCCGCCGTCAACGGACACGTCCGCGCCGGCCCTTTTGAGTATGTCCACTATGGCCTTGTCGCCCTGCGGGTCGTTCATGTCAAGCCCTTCGACCGTTACGTCTCCGCCCAGCGCCCCTGCGACCAGCGGGAACGCGGCGGAGGAGAAGTCTGCGGGGATCCTGTAATCATAAGGACGGTATCCTGTGCCGCCTCTGACGCGGAATATGCGCCCATCCTTCTTCACGTCCGCGCCGAACAGCCCCATCATATGGGTCGTGACGTTGAGATACGGTTCCGAGATCGTGTTCCCCTCGACGGTTATCTCCGAGTCGTTCGGAAGCATGGGCGACGCCATCAGAAGGGATGTGATGAATTGCGAGCTTACGCCGCCGTCTATGCGGACGGAGCCGCCTCTGTTCGGCCCTTTTACGGTCACCGGCGGCCTCCCGCCGTCGGATGTGCATTCCGTCCCCGTCTGCGCCAAAGCGTCCAGCAGAGGACCCATGGGCCTCTTTCTGAGGGAGCCGTCCCCGTCTATCCTGACCCGGGAGTCGAACATCGACGCGAGTCCGGAGAATATGCGCATGGTGGTCCCGGAGTTGGCGGCGTCCACCGTTCCGGAAGGAGGGTGAAGGTTCCCGCCGTCTGCGACAAGCGAACCGCCGTCGCACTCGAACGAGGCCCCCATGGCCTCCGACGCCCTTATGGTCGCTTTCGTGTCCTCGGACAACAGGACGTTGGACAGCCGGCTCCGCCCGTCGGCCATGGCCGCCAGGAACACCGCGCGATGCGTATGGCTTTTCGACGGAGGAGGCGCGGCCCTTCCGTGCAGTTCGCCGCCTCCGAAGGACATCCTCATTGCTCCATCCTCCTGGTGGTTGTGACGATGCCTTCTATGCCCGTTTCCTTCAGGAACCTTTCCGCGCCGCCCTTTTTCAACATTATCGCCACCGCCGGCCCCGAGCCGGACATCCCCGCCCCCAGCGCGCCGTGTCTGAGCGCCGTCTCCGCCACGGAATTGTCCACTCCGGACGCATCGGATATCAGGCGGCCGTTGGCGGTCATCGCGCCCAGCGGGTCTCCGCCTGCGGAGTCCGCGACGCCCCTGATCTCGGGCGCCAGCGACCTCAGGCGGTCCAAAGGCAGGCTGCGCTTGGGTATCTTCTCTTTGGGGACGACTATGACAACATCCATGTCCTCCACGTCCCTGTGCATCAGGATCTCATCCTTTTTGTTGTCGGTCATCACGAACCCGCCCAGGGCGCATCCGCAGGCATCGTCGAACGCGCCCGTGACGGTCACGCCCGCCCTCCTTGCGCAGTCCACGCCGATCCTGATGGCCTCGACCCTGCCGCAGTCGAAGGACAGCTCGTCGAACACCGCCGAAATTATGGCATTGCATGCGGAGCTGGAACTCTTCAGCCCCCGGGATATGGGGATCTCCGAGGAAATGTCCAGCGTCCATCCGTCAGGCTCCACAGCTCCCGCGCGGGCGTAAGCGGACGACACGCACAGCCTCGCCATGTTCGCATCCTCATGCGGATCGTTGCGGATGACGACGTTTCTGCCGGCGCCGCCGGGCCGGAACTCGGCGGCCGTTCTGAGGTTCACGCCGATCGTGGCCCCTATACCGCACGGCATGGCGTTGACGACGGTGACCGCGCCGTGAGAGGTCCCGGAACCCATCAGCCCAGCACCGCCTTCCTCATGGCTTCGTACTGGTCGCGCCCCGTCCAAATGCCGAACGATTCCGCGCCCTGCGCCACGAGCAGATTCTCGCCGGTTATCGCATGCGCCCCGACGCTTTCCGCCTGGGCTATTATCGGGGTCTTGGATCCGTAAGCCATGTCCAGGACCACATGCCTTCCCGACATCCCGCACAGGCTGATCGGGTAGTACATGTCCTCGTACATTCCCACAGGCGTGCAGTTGACTATGACGTCGTAGCGTTCGACGGCGACGGAATTCTTCGGCATGCACTCCACGCCTATGTCCTTGGACAGCTTCAGGGCGGAATCCACGTTCCTCCCGGCCACAGTGACCAGGCCGCCGTTCTTCTTCAGGGCGTACGCGCACGCTCTGGCGCCTCCGCCGGAACCGATCAGTATGACCTTCAGACCCGCCGGATCCACTTTGTTGACGCTCATGACCTTCTCCACCCCGGTCACGTCGGTGTTGCGCCCGGTGAGGACGCCGCTGTCGTTGACGATGGTGTTGACGGCCCCCATGGACTCCGCTTCCGCGTCGATCCTGTCCAATTGGCCGATGATGCTCTCTTTGAAGGGGATCGTGACGTTCAGCCCACGGATGTCGTATTCTCTCACCACATCCCCGATATGGTCGAGGCTATCCGTGTCGAATCTCAGATAAATGCCGTTCAGACCCGACGCCTTGTAGGCGGCGTTGTGCATCTTCGGCGACATGCTCTTGGATACGGGATGGCCCAGCAGCCCCGTTACGATGCAGTCGTCGCCGAGGCGGGCCATCTCTTCAAGGCTCAGCTGTCCGGGCGCGGTGGGCTCTCCGACGTACGCAAACGTGAACTCGTTGCCAAGCCTGCCGCCTCTGAGGCGGGTGACGGTGCCTAGATCCCCCATCCCAAGGAGCACGTGCTTCCTGTCGATGGCCGCGGAAGCGGTGAATATTGAATGAAGGTCGCCGACTGTGTTGACCCTGAACGCGCCTTTGACAATGTCTCCGCTCATCGCTCCGACCCTGTCGACGATGCCGTCGGACGACGGCGTGCCGTCATGGTCGTGGTATGAGGATATCACGACGGCGGCGGTTTTGGGGCGAACCCCTTCTCCGACGTCCACGCACCCTTTGAATCCGTCCGGGAGCAGAGTGAGGTCGGCGTCTCCGCGAAACGTTACGATCGCATCCTTGCCCCTGAGGGCCGGAAGATCCAAAATCTCCGATGGGGAGCCGAAGAGATCCGTACGAATCTCCACCGCGTCGGCCCTGTCGACAAGCTCTGCGTCGGCAGGAGAGCTGAGGGATGCGCAAATTCTGGTCATATCTCACGTATTGTTTCGTCTATCTTCATACCGAAATGGCGCCCGCCCGATTCCAGCCTCGCATAGACCTTATCGCCTTTTTTAAGTTTCGATACGGATATGGATCCGTCCGGCCCCGAGAGCTTCACTGTTTCGGCATTCTGAAGGATCGTGGAGTACTTCTCCTTCCCGTCCGTCGCCTCCAATATCACCAACGGACGCTGTTCTATCTTGCATCTCCCCACGGACGACGTCCGCGTATGCCCTTCGGAATCCGTCAGGACCACCGGCTCTCCGGATCTGAGTTCGGAGAGGTATCTCGTCTTCCCGTCGGGAGCCATGACGTAAGCATGGACGGCGCCGGCGTTGACCCTGAACGGTCTGGCCGCCACGTATCCGTTGTCTTCGCTTTCCGACTGTATGAGAAAGAGGCAGGATGCGGACGATCCGACCAGCATCCCTTCGCCCGGCTTCATCATCGAGACCGTGTCGACGCACACGCGGTCGCCCATCTCGATGTTCCTCACTGAAATGACCTCCAAGGAAACGAGTTCCACGTCCCCCGTGCCTGCCAAGATGCCGGAGAACTTCCTGACGTCGTTGCCGTTCCCGACGTCTATCACTATTCCGTCCACTCCCTTTTCCAAGGTCTGCAAGTACAGTTTCGCCTGTTCGGGGTCGGAGGCGCAGGCGAACACCTTCGTTCCGGAATTGCGGAACCGGGCGATCAGATTCTCCAATGGGATGACGGTCCAATCGGAAGTTCCCAATATCACCGCCCTGACCTTTCCGGCAAGGGACATGGCCTCGTCCTGATCTTTAGGGGTCTTGAGTTCGAACAGCCTGATCTCCCCGCCGGATATCGATCCGTTGTCATTGTAGAGGAGCGCGACATTCCCGAGGGATGCGAAATCGTCGTCCCCCGGGCGCACTATGGCGGCCGTTATCCCCGATTCCAGTCCGCTGACCACGAGTTCCTTTCTTTTTGCTTTGTCATTAGGCACATCCGCCCTGACGATGGTCTCTTTGGCCATATGCATCACTTCTTGGATCCGGAAGACCCGGACAGCGTATCCAGAGCCTCCCTCACGGTGGCGCCGTGGAGGACAAGGTCCGAGACCGCGGCGGTCATATTCTCCACATTCTTGTGCTGGAACACGTTGCGTCCGATGGACACGCCTTTCCCGCCTGCCTGCAGAGAATCGTACACCATGTTCAGAATATCGAGGTCGGAGGTCATTTTCGGTCCTCCTGCGATGACCACAGGGGCCAACGCGCCCTCGACGACCTTTTCGAAACTCTTTGCGTCTCCGGTGTAGCTGCACTTAACGATGTCCGCGCCCAGCTCGGTCGCCACCCTTGCGGCGTGGGCGACGGCGGCGGGCTCGTAAGAATTCTTGATGTTCGGCCCTCTGGGGTAGGCCATGACCAGCAGGGGCATCCCCCACTCGGCGCATTCTTGGGAGACAGCTCCGATGTCGCGGAGCATCTCCTGTTCTGTTTCGGCGCCTACGTTGATGTGCACGGAAACGGCGTCCGCTCCGGTGCATATGGCCTCCTTGACGGTGGCGACGAGGACCTTCCCTCTGGACGTCACGCCGATGTCCGTCGACGCAGAAAGATGGAGAATGAGGCCGATGTCGCGGCCGCTCTCGCGGTGGCTGAATCGTATCAGACCTTTGTGCATGAGCACGGCGGTTGCGCCGCCGTTCGCGACGTCATCGACCGTCTTCTTCATGTCGGTTAGACCTTCGACAGGCCCTATCGACACGCCATGATCCATCGGGACTATGACGCTGTTCCCGGTCTTCCTGTCAACTATCCTTTCAAGTCTGATGCTTTTTCCGTACATTTTTCCCACCCGCAGGCAACAGCTCCCCATAGCCCTTAAGAGTGTCACAGTTAAGCTCAGGATAGCGTATATATTTACCTATATGGCGGAATCCGGCGCGAGCGCGGCGCCCGACTCACCCGAAGGCGGCAGGATTCCAAGCGTCCGTACGGAGGCCGATGCCCCCGCCGTCTCCGCGGAACTCCGAAAGCATCCGTCCGACGGTGCACAAAAATTCTTTGGAAGAGGTTTTGAAGAGGTTTGGGGGACAGCGGTTCAGCCTATTCTGCGTCCTCTGCCGATCGTCAGCCACAGCACGCCCGCGACGATCGCGACGCCCAGAATGCCGAGTATCGCCAAGACGACCGTCGAGATGCCGCCGGATGATCCCGCTTCCGCAGATCCGCTTCCCTCGCCTCTGTCATCCCCGCCGTTCGATCCGCTTCCGTTGCCGGAACCGTTTCCGCTCGTTCCTTCGCCGGTGTAGGGGGACGGTTCGGAGAGGATGCTTATGGTGTGGTTGGAACTCACGCCGCTGAATGTGTACGACCCTGCGGCCGCCGCCGACGGATTGTCGACGCCATCGATCCTGACGCCTGTGATGGCATATCCCGGTTTGGCCGAGAATGTGAACGTGACGCTTCCTCCCGACGCCACGCCCGTGGGGCCCGACTGCGACACAGTCGAACCGTAGTCGGCCGCCGCCGTTACAGTGAACGCGCCGCCGGAGGAGGCGGGCAGTTGGGAGAGGATGCTTATGGTGTGGTTGGAACTCACGCCGCTGAACGTATATGTTCCCGAGGACGCGGCCGCGGCGTTGTTCACGCCGTCAATGCGCACAGCCGAAAGAACATATCCCGAATTGGCGGAGAATGTGAACACGATGCTGTCTCCGGAGGACACAGTTCTCGCACCGGACGGAGTTATGGTCGAATGGGAATCAGCGGACGCCGTCACGGTGAATGTGACGGCCGCAGGCGAGGCCGCGACCGCTATGGTGTGGTTGGCGGACACGTTCTGGAATGTGTACGTTCCGGAAGAGGCAGCCGCGGCGTTGTTCACGCCGTCAATGCTCACAGCCGACAGAACATATCCCGAATCGGCCGAGAATGTGAACGAGACATCGTCTCCCGAGGAGACTGTTCTCGCACCGGACGGAGTTATGGTCGAATGGGAATCAGCGGATGCCGTCACGGTGAATGTGACGGCCGCAGGCGAGGCCGTGACCGCTATGATGTGGTCGCCGGTCACATTTTGGAACGTGTATGTTCCTGAGGACACAGCAGCGGCGTTGTTCACGCCGTCAATGCGCACAGCAGACAGAACATATCCTGAATTAGCGGAGAATGTGAATGCGATGTCGCCTCCCGAGGAGACTGTTCTTGAACCTGACGGAGTTATGGTCGAATGAGAGTCAGATGATGCCGTGACGGTGTACGTCCTAACCGCAGAGACGATCTCGATGGTGTGGTCGGCAGTCACATTTTGGAATGTGTACGTGCCGGAAGCGACCGCCGCAGCGTTGTTCACGCCGTCGATCCTCACAGCCGACAGAACATATCCCGAATCGGCAGAGAATGTGAACGAAGCGTCATCGCCCGAAGACACCGTTCTGGCGCCGGACGGAGTTATGGTCGAATGGGAGTCGGATGACGCCGTGACGGTGTACGTCCTAACCGCAGAGACGATCTCGATGGTGTGGTCGGCGGTCACATTTTGGAA
>JAITQH010000045.1 GCA_031288985.1 Candidatus Methanoplasma sp.
ATGTACACCCTGCACCCGCGCTTCATCATCAGCCACGCGGACGCCAGACCGCGGTCGTCGTCCGCGTCCGATATGACCCTCCCCTGGGTCCCTACGGGAAGCCCTGCGTGGCAGCGGATGTAGGATCCGAAGATGTAGGCGGCGTTGTTCCTTACTTCGATGTAGAACACATGGTCGGGTTTCGTGAGATCGACCCTCACGCCGGGGTTGGCCTCGAATATGGCCGATCCCGCCTCTCTTCCGACGTCCATGCTTGAATAGCCGTGCTTGGATCCTTCTCTGCGTGCTTTGACGGCGAAGGACTGCCCTTCGGGGATCTTTCCGCGGGAGTACTCCGCGGCGGTGCGCTTTATGTCCTCCATGTCCGACGTGCACGTCTCCGCGACGGAGATCGAAGCTACGCCGAACACCCTTTTGAGTGATGCTATCGCCCTTTCGACCTCCTCGGTCTCTATGAAATAACGGGCATCCTTTTTAGTGACGGCCGCCTCGATCCTGTCCGTCGCGAACATCGACAGTATGTTGTCTCTGAGCCTGTTCTCGAACCTTACTCTGACAGGTATGCTCTTGAGGCCTATCTCCGAGTATCTCGCCAGTATTGTCGCCACATTGACGGCATGTCCTATCTTCAATAAAATCCTTCACATGTGATATATACTCCGAAATCGGTCAGAGTGGCATGGAGCCTGTGCTGATTGCGGAACTGATCGCAATAGGTGTGGGGTCCGGGATCCTCGGCGCGCTTTTCGGAATCGGCGGCGGGATCGTGTTCGTCCCCGTGCTTACGATTCTCTTCGGACTCCTGGCCGGGGAGGCCGTGGCGGTGAGTTTGGTGGGTATAATCGCATCATCCGCAGGGGCCGCATCGCATTACGTCGAAAAAGGCGCCGCAAATGTGCGTCTGGGTCTTTTGCTGGAGATATCCACTGCCATCGGCGCCATGATAGGGGCGGCCGTCGCTGTATACGTTGAGAATTGGATCCTGTTGGTCATATTCGCGATCGTTGAGATATACAGCGCGGCCTCGATGATCCTCATTCCCGAGCGTGCGTCGGAGAGTACCGATGCGGATGATGCGCTCACCTTCTCTTACATTGATGCGAAGGGCGGGGCGGCTCACAGGTACAGGCTGAGCAACCTGTGGCAGGGCACCGCATTATGCGCCGCGGCCGGGGCCATGTCGTCCATGACGGGCGTGGGCGGCGGGACCGTGAAGGTGCCTCTGATGAACCTCCTGATGCATGTGCCCATAAGGGCCGCAAGCAACACCAGCAACTACATGATAGGCATAACCGCCGCGTCCGGCGCAGTGATCTATATCGCCCACGGAACGCTGCTTCCCGATTATGCCGCCGCGATCGCCGTAGGCGCGCTCATCGGCTCATACGCAGGGATCAGAATATCGAATAAGTTGGACGCGTCCTCGATCAGAAGATACTTCTCGCTGCTTCTGCTCGTCGTCGCGGGAGTGGTGCTCTTGGAAGCGGGGGGATATCTTTGAGCGTCGGCCGGGCGACTGCCGCGGTGCTCCGTTTCGGAGTCGTTTTGGGGGCCGCCCTGTGCACGGTCGGACTTCTGATCCCGTCGTGGGGGATTGTGCTGTGGGCAGGCATCCTGGTGATAGCGGCAACCCCTTTGGCGGGCGTTGCCGCAACTACGGCCGCCCTCGTCCGCGAGAGGGACGTTTGGGCCAAGGCGGGCGCGGTGCTGATCGCCGCGATCGCTTTGGGCCTTGTCATATCGCTGTCATAAACAAAAATAAAATAAAAAAAGGTACCCGGCCCGAGGGCCGGTAAGGGAAGGTTACTTCTTGCTGTTATTGTTGCTGTCGTTCTTGCAGCATTCGTTGCAGCCCGGACATCCGCCGCTTTTGTGATCTCTGTACACAGAGTACGCGGCGGCGACCAATATCGCCACGATCGCGAGTCCCACGGCTATGGTGGCCAGATTACTCATCGGCAGGCCTCCTCAGCAGACCGCGGCCTATGACCTTGAACGGATCTTTCGCCGTTAACATGTACACCAAGCCGACGAGCGCCGCCGCCGCGAGCAGGAGCCATATTTGGAACCCTCCTCCCAGCAGAATGCTTCCGAACTGGAATATTATCAGCGAGATCACGTACGCAAGGACGCATTGGTACAGGACGGCCTTGCCGGTGTCCCTCCATGATCCAAGCTCTCCCTTCATGGCGCCTATGGCGGCGAAGCAGGGTGCGCAGATCATGTTGAACGCCAGGAACGAATAGCCTGCCAGCTGTCCGAGCGATCCGGGTCCGAATCTGGCCGCGACTATATCCCAAAACTCCTCTCCGACTTCCGACGGCTCCGCGTATCCGAACAGGATGCCGAACGTGCCCACGACGTTCTCTTTCGCCGCGAGTCCGGTTATGGTGCCGATGGTGAACTCCCAGTCGTCGCCCCATCCGAGAGGCACGAAGATCCATTTCAGAGACTTTCCTATGTCGGCGAGCATCGAGTCGTTTATGTCATCGACCATTGTCAGCCCCCAGTCGAAGGCGGACAGGAACCATACGATGGCGCAGGCCAGCATTATGAACGTCCCTGCCTTTTTGCAGAACGCCCATCCTCTCTCGAGGGTGGACCTTATCACCGTGAAGATCCCGGGGACGTGGTAAGGAGGGAGCTCCATTATGAACGGTGCGGGGGCCCCCGTCATCGAGTGCCATTTCTTGAGTATAACTCCGGATATCAGTATGCAGAAGATCCCCATGAAATAGACGGAAAGCGCCACCCATGCGGATTGGAAGAACAGCGCGCCTGCGATCATGGCTATGACCGGAAGCTTTGCGGAGCAGGGGATGAAGGTCGTGGTCATCGCCGTGATCCTCCTCTCCTTGCTTCCTTCGATCGCCCTTGTGGCCATGATGCCGGGGACGCCGCAGCCTGTGCCCACGAGTATGGGTATGAACGACTTCCCGGAAAGTCCGAACCTTCTGAACACGCGGTCCATGACGAAAGCCACCCTTGCCATGTACCCGCACTCCTCCAATATGACCAGAAGAACGAACAGGACAAGCATCTGCGGCAGGAAGCCGACCACGGCGCCCACGCCCGCCACTATACCTTCCACGATCAGCCCCGCAAGGACGCCGTTGACGTCATTGGCGGTGAGCCATTCGTCCACTCCGGGGATTAGGATCTCCCCGAACAGCACGTCGTTGACCCAATCGGAGCCAAGGGTGCCGATGGTGGTTATCGCGATGTAATAGATCGTGAACATGACCGCCGCGAATATGGGAAGTCCCAGCCAGCGGTTGGTGATTATCTTGTCGATCTTGTCCGAGGCCGTCTCTTTGCCTCTGCGGTCGTCGCGTTTCACTGCGGCGGCGATCACTCCGCCGATGTAGTTGTACCTCTCCCCCGCGACTATGCTGTCCGCTTCGTCGTCGAACTCATTTTCCATTTCGGCGGCGATCTTCTCGACTTCCTCGGCCACTTCCGCCGGGACGGCCTCCAGCGCCATCTCGTCCCGCTCCAGGAACTTCGCGGCGTACCATCTGACGGATTCGTCGGGCACATGGCCTTTTATCACGTCCGAGACCTTTGAAAGGTAGCTTTCCAAGCCGTCGGAATAGCGCGGGTAGCTCCCTGCGCCTCTTTCCGCGGCGGCCAGGATCTCTTCGACAAGCTCCTCGATCCCATCGCCTTTCAGGGCGGACGTCTCGACCACCGGGCATCCAAGCCTCTTCGACAGTTCGGCCTTGTCTATGTCGATGCCTTCTTTGCGAACGACATCGATCATGTTCAGGGCGATGACGACCGGTATCCCGACCTCCAATATCTGGGTCGTGAGATACAGATTCCTTTCCAAGTTGGTAGCGTCGACAATGTTCACTACCGCGTCCGGCCGGTCTTTGAGAAGGAAGTCCCTTGAAACGACCTCTTCGGGAGAGTAGGGAGACAAAGAATATATCCCCGGCAGGTCGACCACTGCTATGCCGTCCTGCCCTTTCAGCTTTCCTTCTTTGCGATCGATGGTCACTCCCGGCCAGTTGCCCACGCGCTGCGAGCTGCCTGTGAGCCGGTTGAACATCGTCGTCTTTCCGCAATTGGGGTTACCCGCAAGCGCAATCCTGTTGCTCATTATCACACCTTTATTTCCTCTTCGCCGCATAGCTCACGCTGACGCAATGCATCATGGCTGAGCGGTTCACTCCACTTCTATGGACTCGGCATCCTGTTTGCGTATCGAAAGGTCGTACCCTCTCAACGTAATCTCCACAGGGTCTCCGAGGGGCGCCACTTTTATGACCTCCACCTCGCAGCCTTTGGTTATGCCCATGTCCATTATTCTTTTCCTGAGATGGCCGACGCCGTTGACTTTGACTACGACCGCCTTCTCTCCTGCTTTGACATCCCTAAGGGTCCGCATATGATCACTCTGGCGCAAAGAACAGTTTGGATGCCAACGATCGGTCGATGGCGATCCTGGAGCCTTTTATGTCCAGGATCATGTTGCCTGAGGTTTGACTGATCACTCTGATGCCGTCGCCGATGATGAACCCCAGTTCCGAAAGAAACCTGCG
>JAITQH010000109.1 GCA_031288985.1 Candidatus Methanoplasma sp.
AGAAGCGCGGTTCGGGATGCGGTCTCCGGCCTGTCCGTGGCAATGGTGAGCAGCGGAGACGCGGGCATCTACGGCATGGCGGGGATAATCTATCAGCTGGCCGACGAGATGGAGGCGGACATCGAGATAAACGTCGTTCCGGGAGTCTCTGCGGCGTTCTCCGCCGCCGCCCTTCTGGGCGCCCCTCTTGTCCACGACACTGCGCTGATAAGCCTCTCGGACTGCCTCACGCCTTTGGACGTCATAATGAACAGAGTGGAGCACGCAGGGGCCGCCGACATGGTGATAGCACTCTACAACCCCAGAAGCTCCGGCCGCCCGGACAATCTGTCCGATGCGCTTAACCTGCTCCGCAAACACCGTTCCTCCGAAACCCCCGTAGGCATTGTGCGCAACGCGGGCAGGGACGGGTGCAAAGCGGAGACGACGACGCTCGGTGAATTCAATGTCGGAGCCGTGGACATGTTCTGCACGGTGATCATCGGCAACAGCAGGACGTACGCGTCCAACGGAAAGATGATAACTCCCAGAGGATACAATATCAACGAATGCTGACCGCGCACTCAGGGCGGGTTTCGGGATTCCGTTCTGAGGACGCACCTCGGCTCGCCTTTGGCGGCCCCCTGCACGTAAAATCCGAACGCTTCCTCGGTCAGGCCCCTGCGTTCCAGAATATCTCCCAGGGCGTACATTGCCTTTGAGTACCCTCTTTTGGACGCGGCCCTGAACAGCACCTCCGCACGCGCCTCGTCCTTATCCGTTCCTGCACCCTCAAGGATCATCATGCCGAGGCCGTACATGCCTCTGGACGATCCCCCCTCTGAGGCCTTCCCATACCAATGCAGCGCGGAGCCGACATCCTTTTCCGTTCCTTCTCCAGCCAGGCGCATGGCCGCAAGCGAGGCCTGTGCCCTGAAATATCCTGATTCCGCAGACGCTGTATACCACTTGACGGCCTCGGCGGGATCCTTCATAGTCCCCCTCCCGTGCCTGAGCATGACCGCCAGGTTGCATTGCGCCTTCGAGTGCCCGCGCCGGGCCGCCTCCCAATACCACTTGACGGCGAGCTCCTTGTTCTTTGGGACGCCCACTCCCAGCGAATGCATGTACGCGATGTTGCGCATGCCGGACAGGTCGCCCAATTCCGCCGCCTCTCTGAACAGCTGTTCCGGCTCCCCCGGGCATTCATTCTCAAGGATCAATGATACTCCGAGGTTCACCATCGCCATGGTGTTTCCGAGGCATGCGGACTCTCGGTACAGCGCTCGGGCGCGATCGGCGTCGCCTTCGGAGGCGGAACGCAGAGCATCGTTGAACAGGATGCCGCCGGGGCATTTAGGTTCTGCACGCTCGCCGTAAACATCAAACATGTCCGACCCTCCTCATCAGGCGGCGCGAAGACGGAGTCATTCCTCCTCCGAGGACCTATCCCTTCCGACGATGAGCACGTTGATGCCGAACCTATCATCATGGGAAACGTCCGTCTCTACGAAGAACGCGTCCCGCAGGTTGTCGGCCAGCATGATCCTCTCGGTCTCGCCTATGCGGTAGATTCCGCGATCCTTCAGGATCATTATCCTGTTGCAGTACCTGGCGGCAAGGACAATGTCGTGCGTGACGATCAATATGGTGATCCCTTTGTCTCTGGCCAGCTTTCTTATCAGCTCCATGAGGTCGAACTGATGGCTGATGTCCAAGTGAAGCGTGGGTTCGTCGAGAAGCAGTATCTCCGGCTCTTGCGCCAGCGCCCTGGCTATCATGACCCTCCTCATCTCCCCCCCGCTGAGTTCGTTGACCCTGCGGTCGGCGAAGGGAAGGGTGCCCGTGTCCCTCATCGCGCGGTAGACTGCGTCTATGCTGTATTCGGGAGTGTTCGCCTCAAAGTCCGTCCAGGGGTAGCGGCCCATCATGATCGTGTCGAACACCGAGAACGGAAATGTGACTCCCGCCGACTGGGTGACGAACGCCACCTTTCTCGCTATGTCCTTTTTCGACATCTCCTTCACAGGCTCCCCGTCCAGTCTGACCTCGCCCGATGTGGGATCGTGAAGGGAGTTTATGCATTTCAGCAGAGTGGTCTTCCCGCACCCATTCTGACCGATGATCCCTATAACCTCGCCGATGTCCGCCGCAAAGGAGACGCCGTCCAAAACCGAATGTTTGTGGTATGAGAATCCCAGATTGTCCACTTCCATCTTCATTCCGTCATCCCCACAGCTCCCTCCTTCTTGCTCTCATGATGTATATGAAGAACGGCGCGCCGATGAGGGACGTAAGCACGCCTACGGGCAGTATGATGTCGAACGCCGACTTGGCTATCGTGTCCATTATGACCATGAATATGCCTCCGCCGAATATGCACATGGGCATCAGGACGGCATGGTTTGGCCCCACGATCATCCTGAATATGTGAGGCACCACCAAACCAACGAAGCCGATAACCCCCGATATGGCCACGGATCCGCCGACGGCCAGCGACGTGGCGACGATTATCGCGATCCGAAGTCTTTTGACGTTCACACCCATGTTGGAGGCTTGGTCTTCGCCCGCCGATATGAGGTTCAGCTCTTTGACAGAGAATGCGAAGATCGACATCCCTGCGATTATGGGTATCACGGCAAGTCTGAACGACGCCCATCCGCAGTTGTTGAAACTGCCCATGGTCCAATACACTATGGACGCCAGGACGTCGTCGTGAACGATATACTGCATCAGAGACACGAGTCCGCTGAAGAATGCCCCAACCGCTATGCCCGCCAGCAGAAGGGTCACCGATGCCACGCCGTATTTGGTGCGGGCTATCATGTAGACCGCGCCCATGGTGACGAAACAGAACAGGAACGCCATTCCGGGTATGGCCGCATCTCCCAAAAGACTGCCTGTTCCGAACGCTATCGCCAGCGCCGCGCCGAACGCCGCACCGGAAGATATGCCTAAGACCGACGGCGACGCCATCGGG
>JAITQH010000111.1 GCA_031288985.1 Candidatus Methanoplasma sp.
ATTCAGCGTGGAAAAAATGATCCGCTCGCGCATCGGAACCACGGAGTTCGCGCAGATAAGATACGGAGTGGCGCTCTGGCTGCTGCAGGAGAAGGCGGGACTGAGTTACAAAGAGGCCAGAGTGTTCTTGGCCCACTCCCGCCACGAGACCACCGAACATCTGATGGAGTCCTTGGGGATCAGTCGGAATACAATATACGGTCTGCGCAGGTCGGCAAAGAAGAAGGTTGAGAAATGCAACCCCGCACCGGATCTGAGCGATCTGCTGCACGGCTACGTGCCCATCGTTCTGGAAACGAACATCCGTGTAGGGAATCCGCCCCCTTTGTTCTGATTCCTGCGGGGGATCCGCAATTGTTTTCGGACGGCCGCCGCATCCCCGTCGAACGGTTTCTCGGCAGAGATCGCGGCGGAGCTTTTCGATTGACGGCCGTCAAAGGTCTTATTCGACATATGACGTAATAAGATGTATAAAATTGCTATATAGGCTCAAAATGTTTATTCATTGTCGAATTTTACAGAAATCCTAGATTTTTGACCGTATTTCTACGAATTTCGAATAAAATAAGCTGATTTCATCGTTTTTCTACGATTTACAGAGTTAGGTTTAATTATGGGAATTTTATTACCAGGGCTATGAAAGGCTTTCTGAGTCCCAAATCAGTGGCAATAATCGGGGCATCCGCGGATGCAACGAAATTAGGCGGAATGCTCCTCAAGAACATGATAGACGCAGGGTTCAAAGGCGGACTCTACCCCGTGAACCCAAAAGGCGGGGAGATACAGGGCATCAAAACATATACCTCCGTCACGGAGATCGGAAAGCCCGTGGATCTTGCGGTCATCGCGGTGAAGAACACGCTTGTCGCCAAGGAGATGGACAATCTCGGCAAAGCGGGCATAAAATGCGCATCCATACTCTCCGCAGGATTCAGAGAGGAGAGTCATGAAGGCGCCGAGCTTGAAAAAGAACTGTTGAAGGCCGCGAAGAGAAACGGCGTCAGGATCCTCGGACCGAACTGCTTCGGCAATATGAACATAAAGGACGGAGTCAACGTCACGTTCACGCACATCGTTCCCCCCGTGGGGAACATAGCCATACTCTCGCAGTCCGGAGCGCTGGGATCGTCAATCCTCGAGTGGGCCAAATCCACAAAGCTCGGGAACTCCAAATTCGTCACGTTCGGGAACAAGAGCGACGTGGACGAGGGAGATCTGATACCATACCTCTCCGAAGATCCCGACACCAAGGTCATCGGGCTGTACTGCGAAGGGATCACCAACGGCGCCAAACTTGTGGCGGCCGTGGAGAACATGCCCGTCAAGAAGCCTATTGTCGTGTTCAAGTCGGGAAAGACCGCGGCCGGATCCGCGGCCGCATCGTCCCACACCGGTTCTCTTGCCGGATCCGATTCCGTGAACGACGTCATATTCAACAAGCTCAACATGCACAGGGCGTCCGACGCGGACGAACTGTTTGACGCGCTCTCCGTGTTCAGCACCTGCAGTCTGATGAAGAAGGACGGCATCGCGATCATCACCAACGCCGGAGGACTCGGAGTCATGTCCGCCGACGCGACATACGAGGCCCCGTTCATACAGGCGGCAAAGCTTGCCCAAAGCACCATAGATGAGATCAAGAGCGCGCTGCCCAACGTGGCGGGCCTCACAAACCCCATCGACATCAGGGGAGACGCCAAGGCGGAGCACTTCAGAAGCGCCATACTTGCGGTGATCAAGGATCCGTCCGTGGGCGGTCTGGTCATCATGGGATCCCCTCTGGACACCGCAGACCTCGAGGCGATAGCCAACATAATAGTGGAGCTCAGGGACGACATACCCATCCCGACCACTTGCTGCTTCGCTGGCGGGGAGAAATGCGACCGCGCCAATGCGATACTCAGAGAGGGCAAGATCCCCTGCTATCCCACGCCCGACAGGGCCGTACGCGCCCTCTCCATACTGAGAAAATACACCGTGGGCAAAGACGCCAAGCACGATGCGATGACCGTTCCGAGCATTCCGGGAGGGGGCAGGGCCGCATCCAAGAAGATCCTTGAAGGGGCCGAGGCGGAAGGCAGGAAATCCCTCACCGAGGCGGAAGGCAAGCAGATCTTCGCCGCATACGGCATATCCGTGCCGGGAGAGGCCACCGTCAAAAGCGCCGACGACGCGGTCAGGGAGTGCAACAGGATAGGATATCCGGTCGTCATGAAGATCTTGTCCCCGGACATAGCCCACAAGACCGACGTCGGAGGCGTCGTCGTGGGCGTGAAGACCCCCGAGGCCGCAAAGGAAGCGTTCGACCGGATCATGGCCTCATGCAAGGCCGCAAAGCCCGATGCGAGGCTGGACGGCGTGTCGATACAGCAGATGGTGTTCGGCCAGGAGGTCATACTGTCGATGATCCGCGACGCACAGTTCGGCCCCGTCGTATCCTTCGGCCTCGGAGGAATATACGTGGAGATACTGGGAGAGATCTCGCAGGCGCACGTGCCTATGAGCGAACAGCAGCTGGACAGGATGATCTCATCCACCAAGGCGTACAAGCTCCTTTCCGGAGCGAGGGGGCTTCCTCTTGCTGACGTGGAAGCGGTGAAGGACATGATCCGCAGGATCGTGCTTGTGTCCGTGGAGAACCCTGAGATCCACGAATTGGAGATCAACCCCGTCATAGTCGGAAAGAAAGGGGAGGGGTGCTGGGCGGTCGATGCCCTGTGCACCCTTGTAAAGTGATCTGTCAAACGATCCCGGCGGGCCTCGCGCCCGCCGTCGATCTTATCTTTTTTTTTGTCCCGACAGGTAAAAAGTATTAACGGAAACACGCTCACGGTAGGATGATGACCTCCGAACTTGTATTCGTCGGGCTGGGACTGAGCGGCGTCGACGGTATGACCGTGAAAGCGTTGAACGCCCTGAAGGAATGCGATAAGATATATGCCGAATTCTACACTTCGACGCTTATAGGGACCTCTGCGGAGGATCTTGAGAAGGCGATCGGAAAAAGCATCCATGTGATCTACAGGCAACAGGTCGAAGAGAGCGAGGACATCATCGACGATGCCTCCAAGATGAGGGTTGGATTCATCACTGCCGGCGACACCATGCTTGCCACGACGCACGTGGATCTGAGAATACAGGCGGCCGAATGCGGGATACCCGTGCGCACATTCCATGGGATCTCGATCTTCGGCGCCTGCCCCACGTCGCTCGGCCTCCAACCGTACAAGTTCGGCAGGACGGTGACCCTTCCGTTCCTGGAAGCGGGATATCAGCCCAAATCCCCCTACGACAACATCAAAGAGAACCATGACCGGGGGCTGCACACGATGATCCTTTTGGACATCCGCGCCGACGAACTGAGATACATGACCGCCCACCAGGCGCTCGAATGGCTTATCGAAGGCGAGAGAAAGTGGAATGAGGGCCTCATAACGGAGAAGACCCTCGTATGCGTGGCCTCCAAGGTCGGATCCTCAGAAGAGAAGCTTTCCGCCGGATACCCTCAGGATCTTTTGAAACATGACCTGGGAGCTCCGCTTCAGACGCTTGTCCTCCCGGGGAACCTGCATTTCATGGAGGCTTTTGCGCTGGTGCGCTTCGCCGGCGCCCCGAAGGAGATAATAAAGGAGGACGAGTGACCGATGCCCAAGTGCATCCGCGTCCCCAAGCCTGACGGCGAGAGAGTGCGCGGCGAACTCGCGGCCTCCGGCCTTTTGGATCTGAATCTCAGGATCAGGGCGGAAGGGGATTTTCTGCTCATGCCCGTGACGGGAGACGCGCCGGGTTTCACTGCGGAAGAGGCCGACTTTGAGTCCTGCGGACGCCGCATTGCCGATTACCGAGAGTGCGCAGACATCCCCGAAGATCTTCGTCCAACGCTTCCCGTGTCCTTTGACGCGATCGGCGACGTGGCCATTGTAAAAGTGCCCGAACCTCTTCTTCCGTACAAGAATGAGATCGGAAGGGCGATGATGCAGGCATCCTCCGGCATACGGACGGTGATGCGCGACGCCGGCGTGAAGGGGGAGTTCAGGATCAGAGACTTGGAACAGATAGCGGGTTCCGGAAGTTCGGAGACGGTGCACAAGGAGTTTGGTCTGAGGATATGCGTCGATCCTGCGAAGGTCTACTTCAATCCTCGGCTTGCGACCGAGCGCCGCAGGGTGGCGTCCCTTGTGAAACAGGACGAGACCGTCATTGACATGTTCGCGGGGGCCGCCCCGTTCGGTCTGGTGATGTGCAGGCACGCGAGTCCGGGCAGGGTGTACTCCATAGATCTGAATCCGGACGCGGAGGTCTTTGCGAGGCGGAGCATTGAGTTGAACCGCATCTCCCGCATCGTTCCGATCACCGGGGACGCGTCTGTCGTCATAAAGGATCTTCCCGACGCCGACCGCATAATAATGAACCTGCCGCAGACGGCCGATAAATTCCTTTCCTGCGCGCTTGGAAAGGTCAGGAGAGGCGGAACCATCCATCTTCACAAGATGGGGGAGCGCGCCGATCTTGATTGTTTCATGGAGGATCTGAGATCGTCCATGAGCGCACTGGGGTTGGATATGCACATCGCCGGGGTGTCCGAGCTTAAGACGTATTCCCCGACGATGAGCGTTTACGTTCTTGACATTGTGAAGGATTGATCACTTCTTGACGGGGTCGAGGGTCACTCCCGTCTGCCCTTGATAGTTGCCGCTCCTCTGAGCATAGTCTTTGTCGGTGGAAGAGGTCAGCGTCTCGAACACCATTTGACAGAACCTCTCGCCGATCGGCAGCTCAACGGCATCATCCGAAGCGTTGAACGCACCAAGCGTCAGCGTACCCTCGAATCCTGCGTCTATCTTCCCGAACGCTCCTATGCATCCCCTTCTGATCCATGTGGTCCTCAGCCAAAGCTGGGCGCACACGTCCTTGGGCATCCTGACCCTTTCCACGGTGGACACGTAGAACATCGTGCGCGGAGGCACGCGTACGGCGCCTTCCTTCTTTACGTCGGGGTCGCCGCGCACAGATATCTCTGCGATTCGGAGATCGTAGCCGTTCGGCGTCAGCCCTCTTTCGTGGTAGTCGCTTATCCCCAGGTATCCGGAGGCCATCCCGGCCAATATGTCCCTGTCTGAGAGTATAGCCATGAGGGGCGGAGCGCCTGCCGCCTATTAAAGAGTGT
>JAITQH010000128.1 GCA_031288985.1 Candidatus Methanoplasma sp.
ACGGTTATGACCGAGGGGTGGTTCAGCACGACGATCTGAGCGGTGAACGTCTTGGCGACGGACGGAGGGTTGTCGGCGGGTCCGACGACGTCTCCTCTCTTCACATCATTCTTCGCTACGCCGCGGACGTTGAATCCGACGTTGTCGCCGGGGCCTGCGGAAGGCAGCTGCTCGTGGTGCATTTCGATGGATTTGACTTCTCCGGGTACGTGCGACGGCTCGAACATGACCTTCATGTTGGGCTTCAGCACACCGGTCTCTATGCGTCCGACGGGCACAGTTCCGATGCCGGTGATGGTGTATACATCCTGTATAGGCATCCTGAGGGGCTTGTCGGTCTGTTTGTCCGGAACCTTGAGGTTGTCAAAGGCGGCCAACAGGGTCGGGCCTTTGTACCAGGGCATGGCGGTGGACAGCGTCTTGATGTTGTCGCCGTTGTACGCGGACACCGGGACGAACGGGACGTTCTCTGCCTTTATTCCGACCATTGCCATGAGCTTTGTCATCGCTTCGACGGTCGTCTTGTATTTGGCCTCGTCGTAGTTGACGGCGTCCATCTTGTTGACGGCGACGATGATCTGTTTCACTCCGAGGGTGGTCGCAAGGAACACGTGCTCCTTGGTCTGCGCCTGGGGTCCCTCGATCGCGGAACAGGTGATGACCGCCGCATCCGCCTGGGATGTACCGGTGATCATGTTCTTGACGAAGTCGCGGTGTCCGGGTGCGTCGATGACGGTGAAGTAGTATTTGTCGGTGTAGAATCTCTTGTGAGCCACATCGATGGTCACACCTCTCTCCCTCTCTTCCTTCAGGCCGTCCATGACCCATGCGAAGTAGAAGGATCCCTTTCCTTTCTCCTCCGCCTCTTTCTTGTATTTCTCCACTATGTGGGGGTCGATCGCGCCGGTCTCCAACAGGACTCTCCCGGTGAGGGTGGACTTCCCGTGGTCGACGTGCCCGATGATGACCAGATTCATGTGTTCTTTCTCTGCCATTTTCATTCCTCCTATTATTGTATAGGCGTACCTTTCTCAGCCATAAGGTGTTTATATTTATAGTTTACATGCCCGAGTAGTAATTCGCGTCGTAAGGCTCGGGATTGAGGCCTTTGCGCGTCCTTATCTCGGCCACTACTTTCTTTTGCAGGTCGGGAACCAGCTGTTTGAAGCCGGCGTTCTCCGTGGACCAGAGGGCGCGTCCCTGCGTGGATCCGCGTATGTCCGATGCGAAACCGAACATGTCGGCCACAGGGCACTCCGCCAGCACGGTGGAGTCCGCTCCGTCCTGCCCCATCTCGAGTATGGTGCCGCGGCGCTGGTTTATGAGGTTCACCGCTCCTCCCATGTAGTCGGGAGGGACGCTTATGAACACCTTCTGCATAGGCTCCAGGAGTATCCTCCCGGCCTGACACATTGCGCCGTAGATACCGTCCCTCACTGCAGGTATGACCTGTGCGGGACCTCTGTGGATCGTGTCTTCGTGGAGTTTTGCGTCAAGGAGCTTGACCTTCATGTTGGAGACCTTCTCGTTGGCCAGCGGACCTCTGGTCATGACCTCGTCGAACGCCTGCTTCACGAGCTCCATCGTCTCGTGAAGGTACTGTATGCCTTTGGTGCAGTCGACCAGCATGTTGCTGTTCTTGAACGACAACACTCCTTTGCCCTGATCCTTGTCAAGCCCCATCTCCTCAAGCTGTCTGGCGAGAGCCTTGGGGTCTTTGATCTTCGCGTCGGGGTCTATGACTCCGGCGTGGATCGCGTCCACTATGCCCTGCTCGAGCGGCTCCACTATGAAGTAGAACTTGTTGTGCTTGTTCGGGGACTTTCCCTCGAACTCGCGGGCGTTCGGGCCTTTGACTCCTTCCTGATAGACGACTATGGGCGGGGACGAGACTATGTCGACCTTCTGCTCGTTGACTATGCGGTACTCGGTGATCTCCAAGTGGAGTTCACCCATTCCCGAGAGCAGGTGTTCGCCGGTCTCGTTGTTGATCTCGATGTTGAGGGACGGATCCGCTTTGGCGATGGTCCTGAGGACCTCCACCAGTTTCGGAAGATCCTTCATGTTCTTCGCCTCGATGGCTTTCGTGACCACGGGTTCGGAGTAGTGGGCCATCTTCTCGAAGGGATCCATCTCTTTTATGGTGGACACTGTCGAGCCTGCGATGGCGTCCTTCAGTCCGGACACCGCGACGATGTTGCCTGCGATCGCCGTCTCTATGGGGATCCTGTCCGCACCGACCATGAGCGCAACCGTCTGCACTCTCTGCGGCGCGGTCATTCCCGATATGTACAGCGTCTGACCTTTCTTGATCTCGCCTGCGAACAGCCTTCCGATGGCGATCTCGCCTGCGTGGGGATCCATTATGATCTTGTTGACCATCAGGGCGACATCGCCGCTGTGGGTGGCGTTCATCATGGCCTTGCCTATCGGCGACTCCAGATCTCCCTTCCAAATGACGGGGATACGAAGGCTTTGGGCGTCCTTCGGGTTCTGGATGTGCTTTATTGCCATCTCGAGCACCACTTCGTGCAGGGGGGACTTCTTTGCGAGCTCCGCCTGTCCGTTCTCTCTGGAGCAGTAGTCGAATATGTCGCTGAACGATATCTTCGACCTCTGCATGAACGGGGCGGATATGGCCCAGTTGTTGTATGCGGAGCCGAAGGCGACCGTTCCGTCCTGGATGCTGACCTGCCACTGTTTGTTGAGGGGCGCGGGCAGTATGTTGATGATCTTCTGGTTGAACTCGGTCACGAGTTTGGAGAACTTCTCTATCATCATCTCCTTGGTGACCTGCTGCTCCACGATCATCCTGTCCACCTTGTTGATGAACAGAAGGGGCCTTACCCTCTCTTTCAGGGCCTGCCTTATGACCGTTTCGGTCTGAGGCATTATGCCCTCGACCGCGCAGCACAGGATGAACACTCCGTCAAGCGCCCTCATGGCCCTTGTGACGTCTCCTCCGAAGTCCACGTGGCCCGGGGTGTCGATCAGGTTGATGAGATACTCTTTGCCTTCGACCTTGTGGACCATCGATGCGCATGCGGCGTTGATGGTGATCCCTCTGGCCGCTTCCTGCTCGTCGTAGTCCAAGACCCTCTGCTCGCCTGCGAGCTCCGAGGACATCATGCCCGCTCCCGCGATCAGATTGTCGGAGAAGGTCGTCTTCCCGTGGTCGATGTGCGCGGCCGTGCCGATGTTTCTTATGAACTCAGGGGTTCCCATGAGTTCCGTCGCGCGTTTGATATTGTCTTCTTTGCGTCCCATGCCGGTTCACCACGTTTACCTTGCCGAGGAGGCGACCCTCTCGATCTCCTCTTTCTTCGCAACGGAGAAAGAGGTCATATCGCCTTTGGCGGCAAGCATTATCTCGTCCGCGAGGCATTCGTATATGGGTTTTTTGTTCTTGGAGGACGATGCCACGACTCCCTTTGAAAGGTTGCGGAGGGCTATGTCCAGTCTTCTCTGCGGGGATATGTCCACCGCTTTGGGTACAGATATGCCTCCGAACTGGAGTCTGGTGACCTCTTCGCGGGGCGCCGCGTTCTCGATACCTTCTATGAGTATCTGAAGTGGATTCTTCTTGGTCTTTGCCGCGATGATGTCGAAAGCCACTGACACGGTCTTGTACGCCTTCATCTTCTTTCCGGTGTACTTCTCGGTCCTCATTATGTTGTTGATCAGCCTCTCCACGATGCTGAGCTTTGACTTTCCGAACCACCTGTTGGCGTGCTTGCCGCCCGAGTGAGGCACATTGGTTGGGGTTAGGTCTATGTATTTAGCCAATCCGCCGTCGTTGACGATAACCTCGGACGTGTCGTACTTTCCGAATATAAGCGCCTTCTGCGCAACGATTTCCTCTGACATTATGTTCACCTGACCGGTTTTTCGGTCCTTCCCCTGACCATTTCGTTCAGGGAGACGTTGTTCACTTTGATGACTTTGTAACGGACTCCGGGGATGTCACCGTATGAACGGCCCATCCTTCCGCCGATACCTTCTACGAGAACTTCATCGTGCTCGTCTATGAAATTGATCGCACCGTCTCCGACCGCGAAAGCAGTGATCTGACGTCCGTTCTTTATCAGCTGTATCTTGACGCACTTACGGATGGCGGAGTTGGGCTGTTTTGCCTCGACTCCCACTTTCTCGAGAACTATGCCGCGGGCCTGGGCCGATCCTTCCAGCGGGTCGGATTTCTCCCTCAGCTTAAGCACTCTCTTCTTGTATCCTCTGTCAAGCCAGCGGAACTTCTGCCTGTCCTCTCTCATTTTCCTTGCGGTATAAAGACCTCTACCCAACTTTTCACCTCATTATGAAGTTTTTTCGCGATTACGGTTATCGTATTTAAAGCTCATGCGAATATGCATAACTTTAGGCTGAGTGTGGCTAGCCCGATTAGGTATATAACATCTCTCACTGTTTCCGGGATTATCCGACGCGGCGGCCCTCATTGAGCCTTTTGGCGCGGTGTTTTGGCGCCAAAAGGGCCGCTTTTCGCGGCTTTGCCTGCCTTTTGAGCGCGGATCGGCCCCGGCCTCGGGCGCGTTGCTGAGGGTCATGCGTGCCAGGGGATATAAGTTCCGCGCAAAGATCCTCTTATCCTGCTGCGGCGCTTTGCCCCGAGACCGCCTGCGGAAGGCCGTTTCCCACATTAGGTTTTTATACGGCCCGTCCATTGTCACCGCGATGGCTAAGAAAGACAACAGCTCATTCGCATCGTCCGCCGGACTGATGAGATACTTCGACACCGAGGATGACAAGGGACTCAAACTCAGCCCCAAGACCATCATAGGGGCCGCCATCGCGTTCACGATCATCATTCTTCTGGTGCCCGTGTTCTTCCCCGCCTGAACGGGCGATTTATTTCGGGATTGCATTCATGCGGCAGTCATGCCGCGGCCGCAGCTGAAAAAATGTGAAGCGGTTTGGGGTTGCATCACTCTTTGATGAGGCATTCTTCCCCGTCGGGGCATCCATCGGGGTACCTTTTCTTGAATGCCTTCACCAGAAGCGGGGGCGATATTATCGTCGTCGCCACGGCCATTATGACCACCACTGCGTAGAGTTCCGAGGACATCACGCCGGCCGCCAATCCTATGGCGGCGACGATTATCCCGACCTCTCCGCGGGGGATCATGCCTATCCCGATAACCTTCGAGGACATCTTGTCCAATGTCTTGTCGCCGAGACGGGCGCCTATGCCGCATCCGACGTACTTGGAGATCACGGCCAGCAGGATCACGATGGCCGCCAGTCCGAGGACGGCCGGACTCAGGCAGTCCTCTATCTTCACCTGCATGCCCACGTTGAGGAAGAAGAACGACAGAAAGAACAGAGTTATGGGTTCGATCTTCTCTTCGAGCCCCCATTCCATGGCGTAATCGGCCAGGAGCATTCCTCCCAGGAACGATCCTATGATCGCCGCAAGGCCGATGTCGTCGGCGAACCACGCCACTCCGAGGCATACGACGACCGCCATTATGAGCTTGCCCAGATGATCTTCTTTGTGGGCCTCTTCCGCCTCGAGATCCTTGTGCTCCGTGTGGATCCTGCGCATCTTCCTCTTCATGAAGTGGTCGTATATCTCGGGGACGACCCACATGGCGATCGCCATTATGGCAAGCACGAACGCCACCGCTATGCCTGCGACCTTGACCACATCCCCTATGGCCATCTCTCCGCTCGTGGCGGCGCCGACCACGATGGCCAGAATTATCATGCCCAGGATGTCGTCGATGACCGCCGCGGCGATTATTATCCTTGATTCGATGGTGTGGAGGACGTTCATCTCTTTGATGACGCGGGCGGTTATCCCGACGCTGGTCGCCACCATGGCCGCTCCGAGGAACATGGCATGGTTGATGTTGCCGTCGTACGCCAATATCAGAACGAGTCCGAACAGGAATGGGAGCACCACTCCCAGGACCGCGACGAACATCGCCGCCTTTCCCACCAACATGAGATTGCGGACCCTCGTCTCCAGCCCTACGCCGAACAGCAGGAATATCGCCCCGAGTTCTGCGAATATCTCCACTACCTCATAGTTCAGATTTTCGTGGATCCCCGCCCCGTCATCGGACATCACGACGTCCAACATGCCGAGGATCGACCAGTCTCCGATCACCAGATTGGCGAGTACAATGCCTATCACTATCTCGCCGATGAGCCCCGACAGCCCAAAGCGCTGAAAGAGAAGCGAGCCCAGCCTTGCAAGCGCTATGAGCACCGCCAACATCAGAATGATCGATCCGATTTCCATTGAGCGGATATAATGCGCAGTCGTTAAAATATTGTCGCAAAGATGTTTGGTTTAAGGGGTTTTCCGGGCCGGCGTTCAGGTGAATATGAACATGTCGTCGTAGGATTCCAAGTTGTCGTCCGGATAGTGCGCTTCGTACTCTCTCTCCAATTCGTTGACTATGCGCAGTTCGGGGAGGGTGAGCATCAGTATGTCCGCCACAGTGTCTCCGACAACGATGTTCGGAACGTCTGCGATGGTCGCAGATCCCGATATTGGGCCGACGGATGCGGGAGTAGCGTACACGGGCGCGGGTGCGGCGTACACGGGCGCGGAGAACCCTGCGGGGCAGGTCTCCACCTTTGTCTCCGGGATCTTTGCGCTCTCCGGCTCGATCGTAACCGCACCGGACGCGGGAGCGGCGTCGGAGGACACCACGGGCGCCTCATCCTTCGGTGTGCTGAACACGGAGTGGGACTGAACGGCGGGCTTGGCTCCCGACGACCTCTTTATCTTGGCCATTATATCGTCGAACCGCTTCTGTTCGACGGTCTTCTCCGGGACGCGCACGGGCTCCGCAACGATCGCCGGTGCGGCGTACACGGGCGCGGCGTCGCTCACGACCTCGTAATCCGACTCCTCGGTGTATCCTGTGATCTCGCCCGAGAAGATGGGTGCGGCGGCGGCCGAACTCGTGTATGCCGTCTGCTGCGCGGGGGCGGGAGCGCATATCGCGCGGTCGGCTCCGATCATGTCCGCCTCGCAGAATTCGTCGCTCTCTTTGATTATTATCTCGTTGAAATCTATTTCATCGAAGGAATCTTTTCTTATGGCGTTGGTGAACAGGTCTGCCGCTTGGGAGTGTCCTGCGATCTCCTCAACGGGGATCGCGGGGGCCGCCGGCTCGGCGCGGGCCTGCCTCTGGCCTCCGACGAACCGGCCTGACGTCATCTTCATGACCTCCGGCTCGTTCTCCTCGAAGTAGGCGGTCTCGGATTCTATCGATATGTATACGTCGTCGTTCTCATTTATGTTGTAAACGACGAAACCGTCCTTGTTGATCTGTTTGGAAGCCTGCAGTGTTGCGGCCTCCGCGGGTTTCGCCGTCCTTCCCGGCGGCGAGAAACTGTCGCCGTTGGACACGCTGAACACAGGGTGCCGCTGTTTGACGATCGGCACCGCGTCCCTGTTTTGATCCACGCCCAATACTCTTTTCAGCAACCCCTTTTGAAAGCTGCCGCTGTTCCTGCTTGAGTCAACGCCCATGCTACATCCCATCCGTCGGGATGATGGGTGTTGAGATATTAAAAGTTATGGTCAGAGCTAAACTAAGGGGATTTTTCAGCCTCAAAAACCTCGGACGGACAGGCTCGCGGACGCCTGCCCGCCGGGCGTCAGCTTCTCACGAACCTCACATAGTCGGCCTTGCCTTTGGCGTGGATGTCCTTCAGCATCGCCGCCAGGTCCTTCGCGTCGCTGGATATCACCATGACCTCCAGGCATTTGTGGTTCTTGAGGTGCGAGTGCAGCTGCGTCTTGATGTCGTCTTCGTGCTTCGCCTGGATCAGGCTCATCCACGGATCGGCGTGATCCTTCTTCACAATGATGAGGACCCCCTCCACCGCCCCATCCATGTCCATTGTGTCCTGGGCCTCCGCCTGCGCCGCGCCGATCGCTCTGCGGACCGCTTCGCTCCTTCCGGCGAGGCCGTACATGGCCTGTATCCCGTCCAAAGCCTTCAGATTGTCATCGTTCAAAGATATGCTGATTATCGTCATTGTGATGCCTTAATAACCCCATTCCCCGTTCGATATAAATATTATTAACATTGCAGAAATATTTTAATACTTATTTTCACACAGCCCATCATATGGAAAACACTGAATGGTTCCTCGCATGCATGGCGGTCATCCTTGCGGTGTCGCTGCTCGGCGCATACATACCTATGTCCGTGAGAACGACCGACAGGCGCATACATCTGATGATCGCATTCAGCGCAGGGATATTCTTGGGCGTGCTGTTCCTCATGCTCATCCCGGAGGCCATCGAAGAAGGGGCGGAAGGCGGGTTCGACACGCACGAGGTCATGTACGCCATGCTCGCCGGGTTCCTGGGGATATTCATTTTCGACTTCCTATACAGGCATTACAGCAAGTCGGAATGCGACTGCAGGGAGTGCAAGGACATGCACTCCCACGATCTTACCTCTTTCTCGGCGTTCGCCGGGCTGGCGATACACGCCTGCTTCGACGGCCTTGCGCTGGCGGCCGCATTCGTAGCGGGGGAGGATGTGGGGGTCGTTGTGCTCATCGCCATATGCATCCATAAGGTGGTGGAGGTGTTCTCTCTTTCGTCCACGTTCCTTCTGTCCAACCGCAGGAGCCGGGCCGTGAGGTATCTTGTGCCTTTCTGCCTTGTCACGCCTGCGGCCGGCATCGTTTCGCACCTCCTCCTCGACGGTGCGGACATCGGCGTGGCGGGAATGGCCTTCGCCGTCTCCGCCGGGATATTCGCGTTCGTCACCATGATCGACATCCTGCCGGAGGCCTTCCACAGGAAGGACATAGATGTCCGGTCGGTGGCGCTGATGCTGATCGGCCTTGCGGTGGTCGTCGCGGTGGTCGCCTTCACGACGGCCGTCGGGGGCCATGTGCACTGATCGTTGGAAAAAAACGACTATTGCCGTATATGAATGTGTACACATTTATAAATGATAAGTTAATCGGACAGCCATGACGGATACTGACAGCGTCCATTTCCGCCCTATTGCGGATCCGGGGCCTTTGGGGCTCCTTGCCTTCGGCATGACCACAGTGCTGCTTTCGTTCCATAATCTGGGCGCATACGGGCTGGACTCCCCTGTGCTTTCGATGGGGATCTTCTACGGCGGCCTGGCGCAGATTGTGGCCGGGGTGTTCGAGTTCAAAAGAGGCAACACCTTCGGCGCGACCGCCTTCACATCGTACGGATTCTTTTGGCTGACGTTCGTCGCCATAAACACGGGCGCCATCCCGGGATCGGCCCATGACGGGACCTCCCTGGGGATCTATTTCGCCATGTGGGGCCTCCTGACGCTGTTCCTGTTCATAGGGACGCTGAAAAGCTGCGTCTCGCTCAGAGTGGTGTTCGCCACCCTGACCGTGCTGTTCTTCACGGTCGCCGTCAAGGATCTCAGCGGCGCGGCGGACATAGCCTATGCGGCGGGAGCCGTGGGCCTTGTGTGCGGCCTGACCGCGGTGTATTCCGGGGCGGGGGCGGTCGTCAACGCGCAGTTGGGGAGGACGGCGATGCCTCTCTGACCCCAAAGGCCGGCCGTCTCACCGGGAAGGGTCGCCCGCGTGCCTTATGCCCGTATGTTCGGACATCTCGGAACTGATGGTGCACAGGTCTTCCGGCGACGCGTCGTGTATGTCGGAGAGGCCTGTGGCCCTTGCCAGGGATCTCAGCTCGCCGGCGAGCGCGTTGAAGAAGTTCGCCACCCGGCGGGCGCCGGCCTCTGCGTCGAGCCTCTTCTCGAGTTCCGGGTCCTGGGTGGCTATGCCCATGGGGCAGTTGCCGGTGTGGCACGCGCGGTATCTCCTGCAGCCCAGCGCCATCATCGCCGCCGACGCCAGGGCGACCGCGTCCGCGCCCATGGCGATCGCTTTGTAAATGTCGCCGCTGGTGCGCAGGCCGCCGGTGACGATGAGTTCCTGCTTCATGCCCTTCGCGTCCATGTACTTCCTTGCGCGGGACACGGCGTACACCGTGGGAACGGAGGCTGAATCTTTGATGAATTTGTTCGTGGACCCCGTGGCCCCTCCCCTCCCGTCGATGGTTATGAAATCGCATCCGGACAGGGATATCGCGTTGAGATCGTCCTCGATGCGTCCGGCGGCGATCTTCACGCCTATCGGGCTGCCTCCGCTGTCGGCCCTGAGGCGGTCGACCAGGTTCTTCAGGCCGTCGGGATCCCTGACTTCGCTGAACCCTGCCGGACTCCATATCTCTTGGCCCAGCGGCCTTCCGCGGATGATCGAGATCGCAGGCGTGACCTTGATCGCCGGCAGATGTCCTCCCATCCCGGGCTTGGTCCCTTGGCCTATTTTTATCTCTATGGCGTCCGCCTTTCGGATCACGTCGGTGTTCTCTCCGTACCTGTTCGGCACGTATTCGAATATGTATTTCGCGGCGGCGCTCCTCTCCTCGGGAAGGGCCCCTCCCTCCCCGCTTCCGACGGCGGTGCCTGCGGCGGCGGCTCCCGCGGCAAGAGCCTTCTTCGCCTTCCCCGAGAGGGCGCCGAAGCTCATGTGGGAGACGAAGACCGGCATGTCCAAGACCATGGGCCGCTTGGCGGACCTTCCTATGACCGTTCTGAGGTTTACGGGGGCGTCCCTTTCCAACGGCAGCACCGCCAGCTGCGCGCCCAGGATCAGAATTTCATCGAATTTGGGGACGGGGAGGCTCGTGTCCATCGGCTCATCGACGCTGGATCCCGTCGCGGCCATGGCGTGTATCGCGTCCATGACGCTCCCGCCGCCGATCGCCGCGCCGGCATCGATGGCGGCATCGGGCGCCGCCTGCACGCCGCAGGCCTCTTTTGCTTTCGGTTCGGCCTGTCCGGCATCGATGATGCGGAAACTGCTCTTCGGCGCGTTGCACAATGGGCAGCGCCATTCCTCGGGCAGATCGTTGAACGGGATCGGCTCGCAGCTCTCGTCATATATCTCTCCGCAAACTTCGCATTTGTACACGGCCATGCGGGGGAATCATCATATCCTTATTCAAATATTCCACGCACGCACGGTTAAGGAACGTTTAAGTAACACGTTTTACTATATCGTGTTACTATTGGAGCTTATTCTGATGAACAACAAAGGCAGCATGAAGGTCCTCGCTTTGGCGGCGGTGGCAGTGATCGCGATCGCAGGCATAGGCGCGGCGGCGTTCGCGATTAATGATGACGGCCCCGGCGGAAAGACCATTACCGACATGCGCGGAAGGGAGGTTGCTCTGCCGGATTCCATCGACTCCGTGATCGGCGTCAAATCGTGTTCGCTTGAGCTGATATCGTTCTTTGAAGCGGTGGACAAAGTGAAGTATCTGGATGTCAACGAGAGCTTCACGGACAGCCGCACGCACACATTCGTCTTGGAGGACAGGCTCATATCCCTGCCGAGGGTGGATCCTAACGACGCGGAACAGATCATACAGGCGGATCCGGACATCATCCTGTCTTCCACTGTGGATGTGTCCCGACTGAACGAGGAGCAGAAGAAGTACGGCATCCCCGTGTTCGCCATAAACGCCGACCTTGAGTTCGGAGCCGAATATGACAGCCAGATCCGCACATTGGGGAAGCTGTTCGGCGAGGAAGAGAGAGCGGAGGACATCGTCAGCGGGATCGGTGCGTTCATATCCGGAATACGGGACAGCCTCTCCCCGCCGAGCAGCGGCACCCCGGCCGGCGGATTCACGACCGCCTACGCCTGCGGGATGAATTTCTACGGAGCGGGGGGTTTCACCAAGACCTCCGGCGACTATCTGCCGTTCACGTATTCGTATGTTCAGAATGTCTCTCCGTCCAGCATCGCGGGAGTCGGGAAGCAGCCCTACAACACGGACGTTGCGACCGTCATAAATTACGACCCCCAATACATCTTCATTGACGGCGGTGGATTGGACGGGACGCTCGAATACATCCGTGGCAATATGCCCCTTCTCGGATCCATCGACGCAATAAGGGACGGCAACGTCTACAGCACGATGGTCTACAAGGACTGGGGCACCAACTGGCTGAACCAGCTTGTGAACGTCTATTATGTTGCCAAGATCATGCATCCCGACGAGTTCCTTTGGGATTTCGAGGACAAAGCAAACGAGATAATACAACTGTTCTACCCCGGAACGACGGTCTCATACGCCGACATAGCCTCCGCGCAGTCCGGGAACGGATGTTCCAAGGTGACCCTCTAAACTTCATTGCAAACCTTTTATGGCCGGTGGTTCCATACCTGAACGCATGCTCGCTGAACACGACGACCCCTATGACATTTATGGGGACGCGGGAACCGACGATGCGTGCGAAGGATACAGGGGCCATATCCGGCACAAGCTCCTTTTCCTTGTCGGGTGCGTTGCCGCGCTGTCCGCCGCCGTCATGATCGCCGCGAACATTGGCTCCATCGACATCCCGTTCCTTGACGTCATGGGCTATCTGTTCACGTTCGACAGGAACGGACAGGGGCGCATAGTCTGGGATATCCGGATGCTCAGGATCGTCGCGTGCATCCTTGTGGGCGCGGGTCTGGCCGTCGCAGGGGTCGTGATGCAATGCATTCTGAGGAACCCTCTCGCCTCGCCGTACACCCTCGGGATATCCGGCGCCGCCGCATTCGGGGCGTCCTTCGCCATCGTGTTCCTTCAGGCGGGATCCTCGGCCACGTCGTCGATATCCGTGTCCAACCCGTATATCGTGGCGATCAGCGCATTCCTGTTCAGCCTGGCGGCCACGGCTCTGATATTGGTGCTCACAAAGATCACGCGGGTGACGGCCGAGACCATGGTCCTGGCAGGCGTTGCCATAAGCGCCATATTCGCCGCCGGACTCTCTTTCATGCAGTACATCGCCACGGACTCCCAGCTGGCCAACATAGTCTCTTGGTCGTTCGGCGACATGGGGCGGGCGACATGGAGATGGAACCTGATCGTCATGGCGGTGCTGGTTGCCGCGTCTGCATACTTCATCTGCAAACGTTGGGATTACAACGCCATGGATTCCGGGGAGGAGACCGCAAAAGGCCTTGGGGTGAACACCGAAAGAGAAAGAATTGTCGGAATGGTGCTGTCCGCCATGATCGCTTCGGTGATAGTCTCCTTCTTCGGCATCGTCGCCTTCATCGGCCTTCTGGGGCCGCATATAGCAAGGATGATAATAGGCGGGGATCACAGATATCTCATCCCCGGGGCCATGGTGCTGGGCGCGGCGATCCTGTTGGCATCGGACGTCGTCGGCATGAACATAATGCATCCCGTCGTCCTGCCCGTGGGGATCATCACCTCGGTGCTGGGAGGCCCTCTGTTCATCTATCTTCTGGTGAGGAGGTACAGGTGATGCATCTGGATGTGGACGGCGTATGTTTCTCGTACCGCGGCGTGCGGGCTTTGGACGATGTTTCGTTCAAAGCCGAGAAGGGGGAGGTCGTCGCGCTCCTGGGGCCCAACGGCGCAGGGAAGACCACCCTGCTGAAGTGTCTGAACCGCATATTGGAACCCGGCGGGGGCGCAGTGGCGGTGGACGGCGTCGACATGCACGGACTCAGCCTCCGCGGCGCCGCCAAACAGATGGGGTATGTGGCGCAGCGCGGCGAGACGTCGAGGACGACGGTGTTCGACGCCGTTCTCCTGGGGCGCAGGCCGTACATCGAATGGGGCGTCGGAGAGAACGACCTCAGGATCACCGAGCGCATCCTGAAGACGACGGGGCTGGACCGCATGGCCCTCAGATACATTGACGAGATAAGCGGCGGGGAATATCAGATGGTGCAGATCGCAAGGGCCCTGGCGCAGCAGCCCAAGGTCCTGCTGATGGACGAACCCACCAGCAGCCTCGACATTGCAAATCAGCACATGGTGATGAGGCTGGTGAGGAATGTCGTTAAACGCAATGACATGGTTGCCGTCATCACCATGCACGATCTGAATCTGGCCGTCCGTTATTCGGACGGGT
>JAITQH010000038.1 GCA_031288985.1 Candidatus Methanoplasma sp.
CCACGAGATAATCCGCAAGGTCCGTGGCGTTTATGAATCCCTTCTCCGTCGCCTCCAGCATCCTTTCGGTTTTGAACTCCGCCGCCGACACCGCCTTTGCCAATATCGAAGCGCAGTCCGACACTGCGGCCAATGACTCCATCACCGGGGCCTTGTCCTCCTGAAGGTCGCGGTTGTATGACAGCGGCAGCCCCTTTGTCATCATCAGCATCGCCACAAGGCTTCCGGCGACGGCCCCTGTTTTGCCCCTTATCAGCTCCGCTATGTCCGGATTCTTCTTCTGAGGCATTATCGACGACCCGGTGGTGTGCGCGTCGGCCATCTCGACGAAACCGAACTCCTGCGACGACCAGAGAACAAGCTCCTCGCACAGCGAGGACATGTCCGTTGCCGTCATCGCGGCGCAGAACGCCATCTCTGTCGCAAAGTCCCTGGATCCCACGGAATCCATGGAGTTCTCGGTCGGGGATCTGAATCCGAGCGCCTTGGCGGTCATCTCCCGATCTATGGGATAAGTGGTGCCTGCCAACGCCGCCGACCCCAGGGGGCATTTGTCCATCCTTTCGTAAGCGTCAAGGAACCTGTCGGCGTCCCTGGACAGTCTGAACGCGTGTGCCAGCATATGCTGCGCAAGGGTCACGGGCTGGGCGTGCTGCATGTGCGTGAACCCCGGCAGGATCGTGTTCCCGTGGACTTCCGCCACCTTTATCAGACTGTCGATCAGGCCGTTTATGTCGTCAACCGCTTCCAATGACGCGTCCCTGAGGTACATGCGGAAATCCGTGGCGACCTGATCGTTGCGGCTGCGCCCGGTGTGCAGCCTCCCGCCGGTCGGACCTATGAGCGCCGTGAGTCGATCCTCGATGTTGGTGTGGATGTCCTCAAGCGATTCGTCGACGATGAACTCGTTGTTAGCCATGGTATTGACGATGGAGCGAAGTCCTCCGACGATCGCATCCGCATCCTTTGCGGATATTATCCCGCATTTTCCAAGCATCAGGACGTGCGCCAGGGATCCCATGGCGTCATAGAACGCCAGCGCCGAATCTGCATCCAAAGAGGATGTGAATCTCAGCGTGGACTCGTCCATTCCCTCTTCAAAACGCCCCGACCACAGTGCCTTTCCCATCAGGATCACTTCTTATGCGCCCTTGCGGCGGTTCTGTCCGGGAGTCCCCAGCAATAGATGAATCCCACGGCGGACGTATGATCGAAGCTGTCTCCCTTGGCATACGTCGACAGTCCTGTGTCGTACAGGGAGTACGGGGACTTCCTTCCCACCACGGAGAATCCGCCTTTGAACAGTTTGACGCGGACGACGCCCGTGACGTATTCCTGCGTGGAGTCCACGAAGGCGTTGATGGGTTCTCTGAGTCCTCCGAACCACAGGCCGTTGTATACTATCTCTGCGAACTTCTGTTCCGGGCCGCGTTTGTACTCGATCACGTCCTTGGTGAGGGTCATTCCCTCCAGCGCGCGGTGGGCTGCGATAAGGACCACTGCGGCGGGGCACTCGTACGTCTCCCTGCTCTTGATGCCTATGAGGCGGTCCTCCACGTGGTCTATGCGTCCGACGCCGTTCCTTCCGGCTATCTTGTGCAGCTCCTCGATGAGCTTGACGCCGCTCAGCTTCTTGCCGTTCACCGCGACCGGAATTCCCTTCTTGAATTCTATCTCTGCGTACTCCGGCTCGTCCGGGGCGTCCGCAGGGTCGACGGTGTGCACCCATGCGTCCGCAGGGGGTTCCTGCCAAGCGTCTTCGATGACGCCGCATTCACATGAAGCTCCCCAAAGGTTCTCGTCTCTGGAGTAGGGGCTCTCCTTCTTGACTATTATCTCGATGTTGTTCTTGCGGGCGTACTCTATCTCTTCCTCGCGGGTCATGACCCATTCCCTCATGGGGGCGATGATCTTTATCTCGGGATCCATGGACACTATGCCTACGTCGAACCTTACCTGATCGTTGCCTTTGGCCGTGCATCCGTGGGCGATGTACTTGGCGCCGTGCCTGTGCGCCGCATCCACAAGCTCCTTCGCTATGAGGGGCCTGGCTATCGACGTGCTGAGCGGGTAGATGTTCTGATACAGTGCGTTGGCCTTCAGCGCGGTCCATATGTACTCCTCTACGAACTCTTTCTTTACGTCCACGAACTCCGCCGCGGACGCTCCGTTCCTGAGCGCGCGGGCGATGATGTCGTCGGCGCTCGGAGGCTGCCCGACGTTGATGGCTACGGCGATCACATCAAGGTCGTACCTCTCCCGGAGCCAGTGTATCGCCACCGAGGTGTCAAGGCCTCCGGAGTATGCCAGAACCACTTTCTCCCTGTCTTTGCCGCTTTTCGTCCCGCTCTTCTTTTGGACAGCCATATTATCGACTGTTAATAATCTTCGATTGTTTATATTATTGCCTTCGCTTGGTTTCGCCGCCTCTTCCCATCCCTTGAACCGATGCGGCGGGCCGCCTGTTTTTTCGCATGAAAAGACCCTGCGCGGCCATCGACTGTCCAAAAAAGAAAAAGACCGGCATGGCGTTCAGAAAGACCTCAAAGCGGTTGTGCGCAATGCGAAAGAAGACAATATTTAACATAATCTTAGATCCATTACGTATAAACGGGGAAAAGCTCTGGAGCGTGTCCCATTTGGAGCCTTATGACTGCTGCCAAAAAAAAGAAGGAGAAGTGTCCATGCTCAGAATGGATCAAGGAGGAACGTGAGCTTCCGGACGGTTTCAGGTACCACTATCTCCAATGCAAGGACTGTTGCAGGGTGGAGCATCCCCCGGCACAGGCGCAGAGACTCATGGATTATGCAAAGATGCATCAGTTCATGTTTGTTAGCGATTGGATCCTCGCATGGATGTATGTCGGAGACGGAGCCCCCATATCAGGCATCACTGCTCTTCAGAAACAGCTGTTCATTCTTTTCAATGAGTTTGCAGTAGAAAATAATATTGTTTCTGAAAATCCGGGATTTCGGGCCTACAAATATGGTCCATACGCCGAAACGATCGATTCGCAACTGGATGCTCTCGCCGCGATCGGCCTTGTG
>JAITQH010000044.1 GCA_031288985.1 Candidatus Methanoplasma sp.
CCCCACCTACATCCGACAACCCCCCCACCCGCCCTGCCCCCCCGCGCCGGCCACACCCCCCGGCCCCCACCCCCCCCCCGCGCCGGGGGGGGGGGTCTTGAAGGAGAGCGGGCAGGGAAGACTCCAATGCAACGCAGGAGGATGCGCGGAGTGGAGGATAAAGTTTCATGTCGATTTCCGAATACACTGCGTCATATTTTCCGCGATGTTATGACGATTTCTGTACCTTTGCGCAGATGTTCTTCAAAATCGTCCTTTTTTATCTCGGACAGAGGGATGCCTCCCATCTCTGAATGACTGTTTAATCTTTCGACGGAGCATTTAATCCCCGCGTTCACTGCGGACTCCCCATAAAAGCAATACGTCAGCCCCACTATGTTTCTGTCCGGAACATCGGAAAGTGCCGCCTTTATGCACTCTATCCGCTCAGATCTGTCTTTGTTCCTGCCGGATTCTTTGTTTATCATGTATTCTTTCAGCTTGGAACCGTACAGTGTGTGCATATAGCCTTCGCGGCTTTCGCTGAGCATCCCCGTGTCGACCAGATTCTCTGCGGATTCATCGATGCCGTCGGAATACCCCTCGAAGAAGTATGCACTGTTGCCGGGGATTTTTGTGCTTTCGCCATACACCTCATCATACAGCAAAGATATCTTCTGAAGGCGCGTCCTCGTTATGCTGCGGTCGTCTGCGATTAGCATGACCAATGCGTCCGAATATGATAGATCCTCTGCATCATATTCCAACATCTGGCATTCGGTATATTCCGTCGGCATCGTATCCATTGCAGCGTATGTCTTTGCCGGATTTAACTTTAATTCGTCACTTTGGGGTATAACTTCTTCTGAGTTCAAAATTTTGGATTTTCTGAACGGACTCGAAATCTTGGTGCGGATCCGGCGCCCGAAGACGACCGAAACAGGCGGAATAAAAGGTTCAGGAAACTGTCTTGTGGCTTCAGCCATCGCTTCCACATGAAATCTTTGCGGCCATGACGGTTGAGTCGAAGCTTTCATGCGCCGGCTCTTCCATATCTCGCGGCATTTTCCGGTCATGTAATGAATCCTGTGGCCGGAATCCCCAATCTCTTTCGTCAGGTTTGCCTCCGGCGGCGCGTCGGAACTGCCGCGCTCCCGCAAAGCCCCATTGATATTCCCGTGTTTCCTGCCGTCCCCAGACCGCAATGTTAAAGTTACATCCGCATATTCTGTCGGGAGGAAGACTCATGAAAGGTTCCAGAGCACTGCTCAAAACGCTGGAGGACAAGGGCGTCGAACTGATGTTCGGCTACCCCGGAGGGGTTGTGATCCCGATCTATGACGAGATCATAGAATCGTCCATAAGGCACGTACTCGTACGTCATGAACAGTGCGCCGCCCATATGGCCGACGGATTCGCCAGGGCGAGCGGCATGCCCGGCGTCTGCCTCGCAACGAGCGGTCCGGGCGCCACGAATCTCGTCACCGGGATCGCAACGGCTTACGCGGACTCCATCCCGATGATCGCCCTCACGGGGCAGGTGGGCACGGGTTCCCTTGGCTTGGGCGCGTTCCAGGAAGTGGATGCGTACAGCCTCATGATGCCGATAACCAAGCACAACTTCCGCGTCTTGGAGCTGGACACGCTGCCTGCGGTCATGAGAGACGCATGGGAGATATGCCAGGTCGGAAGACCCGGGCCGGTTCACATCGATATACCCGTCGACCAGATCAACGCGGACATAGACGCGGATCTGATGGATGGCAAATGCATCTCCAGACGCATTCCCGAGGATCTGTCGGGGGTGCCTGAGGCCGCCAAGTGGATCAAAGAGGCTAGGCGCCCCGTCATACTCGCAGGCGGAGGCGCCATTGGCGCCAACGCGGCGGATGAGGTCGTGAAGCTGGCCGAGACCTGCAACATCCCCGTGATAATGCCTTTGCTGGGCATCGGGGTCATACCGTCCCATCATCCGCTCTGCATGGGATCCCTGGGAATGCATGGAAAGATGTGTTCCCTGAACGCGTTCAGGAACGCGGATCTGATAATAGCGATCGGATGCAAGTTCTCCGACCGCACATACAGCCCGCAGACCTCGCCGCCGGCGGATTGCAGGGTCGTCCACATTGACATCGATCAGACCGAGTTCGACAAGCACAACCATCCTGCGGTCAACATCCTCAGCGACGCCAAGAAGGGGACGCGGCTGCTCCTCGACGCTTTGGCCGGCTATCATGACGGCCATCCCGAGTGGAACGGGAACATACGGAAGCTGAAGGCGCAATGCAAGTGCGATTACAACTATGACACGAACCCGATCATTCCGCAGAAGGTGATGTTCGAACTCAACCGCGTCATGCGCGGGAGCGACGACTTCATCGTCACCACCGACGTCGGCCAGAATCAGATGTGGGCCATGCATTACCTCGAGATCGACAGACCGAGGCAGCTCATATCGTCCGGAGGGTTCGGCACGATGGGATTCGGCCTGCCTTCCGCCATAGGCGCCAAGGCCGCCTGCCCCGACAAGAAGGTCATCACCGTCACGGGGGACGGCGGGCTGCAGATGGTCATGCAGGAGATCGCGACCTCCGTCGCGGAGAACCTCCCTGTGGCCATATGCCTGCTGAACAACGGCTGGCTGGGAATGGTCAGACAGTGGCAGAAGCTGTTCTGGGACAAGCGCTACAGCGAGACGAAGCTGGGGGCGGATCCCGACTTCGTGAAGATCGCGGAAGCATTCGGCGCCAAGGGCATGCGCGTGGAGAAGCCCGGAGAGGTCTACGACGCTCTGAAGGAAGCGACGGAGTGCGGCAAGACCTGCCTGGTGGAGATAATGGTGGACTGCGAGGAGGACATCACGCCGATGATCCCCGCGAACCCGTCGATCCCGCTGATCAAAGGACGCTGCAAGTTCTGACCTCAGGCGCCCGACGTCCGCGATCGGCATTGCGGATCGCGCCTTCGGGATGGGTTGAACGGATGCCTTTGCCGCAGACCTCGGATAAGGGCGGCGGCATTTTAGCGCCTGCGATACCTTTTAGTGTATAAAGGAGTTGAACCCCCAAAACAAGGTGTTAGCATGCAGATTTACCATGACTCGGATGTGGACATAAACGTCCTCAAAGGAAAGAAGGTCTCAGTTCTAGGATACGGCGCCCAGGGCAGGGCCCAGGCGCTGTGCTTCCATGACTCCGGACTTGACGTCACCGTCGGCGCCAGAAAGGACGGGGCGTCATGGAACAAGATAAAAGAGGACGGCCTGAAGGTTGCTGAGTTCTCGGACGCGGTTAAAGGTGCGGACGTCGTTCTCATGCTCCTTCCCGACGAGATACAGCCGGACGTCTACAAACAGCACGTGGAGCCCAACCTTAAGAAAGGAGCGGCCCTCGAGTTCGCCCACGGATTCGCGATAACCTACAAGCTCATCGTCCCGCCCAAGGATGTCGACGTCATCATGATGGCGCCGAAGTCGCCCGGCGACATGGAGAGGGTCGTGTTCCTTGAGGGATTCGGCGTCCCTGCGCTCGTCTGCGTCCACCAGGACGCCACCGGCAATGCCAAGAAGATCGCCCTCGCCCTTGCAAAGGGGCTCGGAGCCACCCGCGCGGGAGTCTTTGAGACCACATTCGACAATGAGACGAAGACAGACCTCTTCGGCGAGCAGGCTGTCCTCTGCGGAGGCATAACCGCCCTTATAAAATCAGGATTCAAGACTCTCGTCGAAGGCGGATACCCGCCCGAGATGGCGTACTTCGAGGTCCTCCACGAGGTCAAGCTCATCACCGATCTTATCAACAAAGGCGGATTCGAGCTCATGTGGCACGTCGTATCCAACACTGCGGAGTACGGCGGCCTCACCAGAAGGGACAAGGTCATAACCTCCGAATCTGAGAAAGGCATGAAATCCATCCTCAGCGACATCGAGTCCGGAAAGTTCAAGGACGACTGGCGCGCCGAGTGGAAGGCGGGCCTGGTCAACCTCAAGAAGATGGAGTCGGACGAGAAACAGCTCCAACTCGAGGTCGTCGGAAGGGACATCCGGCAGCTCTTCGAGAGAAAATGAGCCTTGGAGGGGCGTCATGAGCTTGATACGGATGCGCACAAGGAACGGCGAATACGCCGGCGAACTCTGCGACTCCGACATCTCTGACGCCATCTGGCTCTCTTTACCTTTCACAGCCCGGCTGAACATGCTGGGCTGTCAGATCTATTTTGAAATGCCTTTGGACTTCCGTCCTGACGGCGGCGGCGCCACTGTGTTCGACGCGGGCGACATCGCATATTGGCCGGGCGCCGGGGCATTGTGCATATTTTTCGGCCCCACGCCGCTCAGCGGCGACGACGGGAGGCCCGTGTCCCGCTATCCTCTGATCAAGATAGGGCGCGTGATCGGCGACTGTTCGTCGATGGAAGACGCCGGCGACCGTCAGACCATAACGATCGATCGCTCCTTCTGACCCGCCGGGATCGGCATTCCGCCGCGCACCGAGTGCCTGTGCCCGGCCGAAACCTTATGACATTCCCTATTGTTTCCTTCTATACAAGGAAACATTATAGATTTTAGGATTTGTTTCCTTCCATACAAGGAAAACATAGACACAGTTATATCTCGGATGGCCGTTGTAGGTTTGCAGCTTATGAAAGACGTCGAGCGCCGCCTGTACATTGACCGCATGATGCCGTTCGTTGACAATAACAATGCGAAAGTGGCCGTAGGCATAAGGCGCGGCGGAAAATCGACGATAATGAATCTTCTTATTGACAGGCTGTCGGGGGATGGCGTCAACATCATCCGCATAAACATGGAGCTCATGGAGAACCGGGATCTGCGGGATCATGTCCTGCTGTACGGAGAGATAAAGAAACGGCTTGACGGGAACAAAAAGAACATCCTGTTCATCGACGAGATACAGGATGTCAAAGAATGGGAGTCGGCCATCCGCTCGCTTATCGCGGAGAGATGCTGCGACATATACCTCACGGGATCCAACTCCCGCCTTCTGTCCTCGGAGTACTCAACATACCTCACAGGCCGGCTGAACATCCTGTCTGTGTTTCCGCTCACTTTCAGGGAGTGCCTTGATTTCGAGAGAGCGTACAGGGGGCGCGCCGACGAAGACGAGACATTCGACAGGTTCATGCAGGTGGGCGGGTTCCCAAATATCTGGCGCAACGGATACGGCAATGACAGTGCATACGAAGAGCTGCGCGTCACGCTGTCGTACATACGCGACAAGGACATCCTATCCAGATATGGCGTCAGGAACACAGACCTTCTTGACCGCATATTGTCTTTCCTCTGCGACAACGTAGGGAAGTACACATCGCTGAACAATCTGTACAATCACCTCCGATCGGCGGGAGTATCCGCAGGCAAGGATGCTGTGTATGCCTACGCTCGGTATCTCGAAGAGGCGGGACTGGTCAACAAGGTCGGCGTCTATGATGTCAGGGGCAGAGCCATACTATCATCCAAGTGCAAATATTTCCTGGCAGACATTGGACTGAAACATGCGGTTCGCGGCCACAGGGAATCGGATATCCCCGGCCATATGGAGAACATCAT
>JAITQH010000091.1 GCA_031288985.1 Candidatus Methanoplasma sp.
TCGACCCCGCGTCGACCGCTTTGGACAGAAGCATGGAGATCGTCGCCGTTTGGTACGTCACCATAACCTTCACCGAAGGGGACGGAGTGTACGTCGGCTCGGACTGGCCGGGCGAAAGCGTCGTCAACGTCCCGTACGGGACCGATTTCGGGAACGTATCCGTGCCGGCGATCGAGAAGAACGGAGCCGCCCCAACGGGGTGGTTCGACATGACCAAGAACCCGCACGTCCTCTATTCGGGCTCCACGGTCGTGAACGAGAGCACGACCATCACGCCTGTGTTCGAGGCCATGTTCATATTCTATACAATGGGAGGGAGCGTCAACGACTTCGCCGTCACATACACTGCGGGCGCAAGCACGTTCCAGGACATCCTGGACAAGGCTTATGCCAGCCTTGGGTCGGTCAGCGACATCTTCAAGAGCGGCCTCAGCCACGAGGGATCCGGCCTGAGCGGCATCGTTTGGTACAAGGAGTCGGGCCACAGCCGCGCATGGTCTGCGGGCGAAGCCGTGTCTTCCGAGACCGAGGCGTACATCAGGTGGCAGGCCACCCTGCAGTTCGATGCGGCGAACTCCTCTTCGTTCCCCTTCGGAACGCTGACGGTCGACGAAGGCACGCCTTACAGCGCCCTGTCGTCCATGCCCGGATTCCCCGCCGTCGATCCGACGTACCCCGGCGGCGCCAAGACGTTCGACGGATGGTACGACAGCACGCTGACATACCTGGTCGTCGGCCCCCGCCCCGACATGACGCCCGGAACGGGGACCGTCACGGGCGACATGACCGTCACCGCCAAGTACGGAGTGTACGTCACATTCGTGTTCAACGGCGGAGCGGACAGCGTCAATTATCCCGGCAAGACGCAGGTGATCCTGCACGTGGACGGCAGCGGCTTCATACAGGGGGTCATGCCCATGCCCGTAAAACAGGGGATCGCCGGTCTGACGTGGTATTACGACGGCATAACGCCTCTTCACAACCAACCCGCGCCGGGAACATCGGGAGTCTTCACGGGCAACACGATCTCCCCGGTCGAGAACACGACGGTGCAGGCCCGGTGGTATGCAGAAGTGAAGCTGATACTGCCTTACAGCGCAACGAACCCCGGCGTGCCTTCTAGCGCCATGCACATATTGGAAGGATCCACGCTGCAGCAGGCGTTCAACGAGAACGGCGTGACGGAGCTGGATCCAAAAGTGAACGTTCCGGGCAGCGACACATGGACGTTCAGGGGATGGTTCGAGAACACGCCGTCGGGAGACCGCGGGGACGCCTATTACCTAGTAGGCGCAGGCGGTGTGAGAAGCATATCCAAAGACGTTTCTCTGACAGCCGAATGGGACACGACGGTGGACTTCGTGCTTGGCTACGACGGAGCGCCGACGGTGCCCCGGGCGACGGTCCGCGTGGGACACCCCCTTCCGACCTCGATCCCGGGATCGGAGTACGAGATCAGAGACGGCATCGCTTTCGGCGGCTGGTTCGACAGGAGTGTGAACCCCTGGGTAAGATACGATCAGGCCGGATACGCCTCATCGGACGATGCGCCCCTCATCGAAAAGTCGCTGACGCTCCATGCGGCCTGGTGCATCAAAGTGATCTTTGACGAGAACGGCGGCAGCGGCCTCAGCGTGGTGACGGGAAGCAATGCGGCATTCATCGATCCTGACGGGATCCTCGGCAGCGGCGACGAATACTACATCCTGACCGAAGGCACCCGCATAAGCGACATAGTGTTCCAAAATCCGACAAAAGCGGGAATGGTGTTCGTTGCGTGGTTCGACGGCGACGACCGTTACGATCCGGAGACCCGGCTCACCCACGACGCGACCCTGCTGGCGAAATACGGATATTTGGTGCACTTCGACGCCAACGGAGGCACGCCCTCCGCGATCCCCGACATGGAGATAGTGGACGGCGCCTCGCTGATCCTTCCGGAGAACCCGATCAAGGCGGGCCTGATATTCGAAGGATGGCATCTCGGCACGGTGGGAGGAGACAAATACGCCGCACAGCCCATAAGCGCCGAGACCACCCTGGTCGCCAAATGGCAGGCGGTCCTGACATTCTATGACGGAGTGTCGAGAGACCCCGTCGGCTCCAGGCTCTACGACGAAGGGGCGCCGTTCACATACGGGACGATCCTCGACGGCAGCGACGTCATCCGCGTGACCGTGACGATAGGAGGCGGCGCAGGGGCGCAGGCAGAGATCTCCAAGTTCCTGGACAAATGGAACGGGACAGACTGGGACAGATATTATTCCGTGTTCGGCGGATGGTACGACATGGGAACGCAGACCCAGTTCGGATCGACCGTGGCGGCGTCGGCGTCCCTGGTCCCGATGTGGATGGAGAAAGCGTCATTCTATGACGCCCTCGGGGCGCTGCTGGAAACAAAATATCTTGACACGGGGGTGTATCTCGCCGACGCCGTCGCATCCCTCGCAGTGAAGCCGGCAGGATGGGCCGACAGGTCCAACCCGCTGGTGAAGCTCAACCCGGAAACGTACAGGATACAGAACAGCGGAGAATTCATTGCGCTGGAATACGCAACGGTCGCGTTCGACCTCAACGGCGGATCTCCGGCCATACCTCCCGTGTCCGATGTGCCCTACGGCACCATGTTCGGAACCATAGCTCCGAAGGATCCGACGCGCGGCGGCAAGCACTTCGCCGGGTGGTATGACGGCGACGTCCTCTACGGGTTCACCACCAAGATATCCGGCGATGTGACCCTGAAGGCCAAATGGGAGGACGCGCCGGTGGAGAGGCACACCATATTCGCGTATGCCGACGGCCACTCCAAGATATCCCCGTCCGGAACGATCCACGTACTCAACGGAGAGAATGCGGCCTTCAAGTTCTCCGCCGACGAGGGATACGTGCTGAGGGTGTACATCGACGGGATCCTTCAAACGGACCAAGGCGGATCGTACGTCTTCAAGAACGTCCGTTCCGACCATGCCATCGTGGTCAGCGGCGTGCCGGAAGGTTCGGAGCCGTCGGATTGGATGCTGAGCGTCGAGATATTCGGGGAAGGCGAGGTCTACTACAGCTACGACAACGAGAACTACCACAGGTACGTCGGCCCCCTGCCTCTGTTCGAGAACACCCGGATATATCTCAAGGCGGTTCCCGACGAAGGATATCGGTTCGAAGGATGGAGCGGGCACCGCGACAGCGGCGACCCGACCCTTGCGGTGGACTCCGACGGCGGATCGAACATATCGGTCAATGCGAAATTCGGCGTCATGTCGGAGGCGGGCGGATCCGATGACGGAGAGACGGCGGTGGTCAATCTGATCCTGGCGATCATCGCCGGCATGGCAGGCGCCGCGGCCGTCATCGCCGCATGGGACAGGAGAGACGGCGGCAGAGGCTCGCTGTCGATCGCCATTCTCAGGCTGTCTTCGCTGATAGCCGGCGCGGCCTCTATAGTGGCCCTGTTCCTGACCCAGGAGTTCGACGCGGTCTCGGTGTCGGACGAATGGACGGTGCTGTTCTTCGCGCTGTTCGTCGTGGCCGCCGTCACATCCTTCCTGAGCTTCAGGATGGTCAGGGCAAGAAACTGAGGAGCCGGCCGAAACCTTTTACACTTTTTTCTTTACTGCATATTCTATTAATGGGAACGGCGATGACGGACGGATGTCGACGAAACCGTTCCTGTCCGTTTACGGACATGTCACCATAGACCAGATAATAGCGTTGGACGAGTTTCCCAAACTCAATGAGTCGGTGGACGTGGTCTCCAAAAAGACCTCCCTCGGAGGGACGGGCACGAACATTGCGGCGTCCGCCGCAAGGCTCGGCGTTCCAACCGCCATATGCGCCTTCGTCGGGGAGGATTTTCCTTCGGAGTACGCCGCAGAGATATCATCCTCCGGCCTGATCGTGAACGAGCTGGTGAAGGTTGACGGCACAGAGACGTCCCAGGCAATGGTATTCAACAACTCCCGCCTCGAACAGAAGGTGGTGTTCCATCAGGGTCCTCAGGGCAGCGCCTCCAAACTCGGCGTCTGCCTGGCGGAAAATGCGTCCGCATCCAAACACGTGCACTTCTGCACAGGGGATCCGGAGTACTACATCTCGCTCATAGGGCGGCTTCAATCTCCCGAAAGGAGCATATCGCTGGATCCCGCGCAGGAACTGTACAAGATGTGGGACGGCGCAGCCCTGTCAAAGGCTCTGGCCGGTTCGGACGCCCTGTTCTGCAATGAATACGAGGCCAAGGTGATCGAGAGGCATCTGGGTATCGATGACGTCATGGATCTGGACAAAAAGCTTGTGGTCCGCACGGAAGGGGCGGCCGGGAGCACGGCGAAGATCGACGGAGCGATCGAAAGGATACCGACCGTCCGCGGCAACGGCTTTGCCGACGCCACCGGGGCGGGGGACGCGTACCGGGCAGGATATTATGCCGGACTCTACAACGGGTACGGCGTGCGGGATTCGCTGATATTGGCGTCCACCGTATCCTCCTTCGTCGTCGAGAAAGTGGGGGCGCTGACGAACACCCCCACATGGGAGATGACGCTGAAACGCGCCGGAGGATATCTCTGATGACCTTGGTCGCGGTCACCGGGACGCCGGGCGTCGGAAAGACCGCGCTCACATCGGAACTATCCGCCAGAGGCCGTTTCGTCATCGATCTCAACGGCTACATCAGAGAGCGCGGGCTTCTCGGCGAGAGGGATGAGGAAAGAGATACGTACAACGTGGACATCGACGGCCTGAACCAAGCCTTGGACGAATATCGGACGTCAGACGGCGTCGCGATCATGGACGGCCATCTGTCGCACTGCGTGGACTGCGATCTGGCGATCGTGCTCAGATGCGCCCCGCCGGAGCTCGCGCGGAGGCTGGAAGCAAGAGGATACGGGGAATCGAAGGTGGCGGAGAACGTGCAGGCGGAGATAATAGATGTGATACTCTGCGAGGCCGTCGAGACAGGCATCCCTGTTTACGAGATCGACTGCACGGGAATGAGCGTCGGCGGAGCGGCCGATGCGGCCGAGGAGATATTGGCCGGGAATACGGATAAATATCTGCCAGGCGCTGTTAGCTGGCTGGGAGACTTGGAAGAATGGTTCTAGACGCGCAGAGGGGAAAAGCGGAGTTCGCACTGCTGCCTGTGGCAAAAAAGATGGAGCGGGTGAACCCCAACATAATATCGTGGATCGGATTGATCCTCGCGCTGCTGTCGGGGATCGCGCTGTATCTCAGCTTCGAGATGCATTATCTCCTCATCGTCGGAGCGGCGCTCGTGATAATATCCGGCTACTTCGACGCGTTGGACGGCAAGGTCGCCAAACTGTTCGGAAAAGCGTCCAAGAAAGGGGACTATCTGGATCACGTGTTCGACAGGTACGCCGACGTATTCATGATCGGCGGCGTGGCGGTCAGCGCATGGTGCAACCCGTATCTCGGAGTGTTGGCCCTTGTGGGAGTTCTGCTGACGTCGTACATGGGCACTCAGGCTCAGGCCGTAGGCGCGCCGCGCCTGTACTCCGGGCTCCTGGGCAGAGCGGACCGCGTGGTCCTGAGCACGGTGTTCCCGCTGCTGCAGTTCATATTCATACAGGCGGGATACCCATTCCTGACGATCGGAGACATATCCGTAAGCTGGCTGGAACTCATGATGATATGGTTCGCACTTGTCGGAAATCTGACCGCCGTTCAGAGGGGGATCATAACATGGCGCAATCTCTCCAAAGAGGAATGAGTCACTGCCCGTCCTTCTTCCGGAAGTTTCCCGATCTGATCCGATAATAGCTGAGGGGATGCTTGACCCTTTCACAGGTTGCGTCGGGATCGAAGCATATGCCGTTGGTCTTCATGGTGGCGCATTCCGGAGGGATGTACCCCTCCCCTCCCCTGTCCTCGCCCGTGATATGCCTTATCTGATATCCCGACTTGCTCTCGTCGAAGTCCGGAGACTGCGCAAAAAGCGCGATTATCTGATCGTACGTCAACCCGAGCGCATGCAGGAACGACACCAGCGCGAACCTGGCGCTGTGGGGAAGGTTCATGCCGTTCTGCGCGTTCGCCAATATCGTCTTTATGCACGGCGGCAGGCAGTCGGGGTTCATGCCCTCTCCCCCCGTGGGGCTTAACTGCTTCTTCGTCTCGTTCAGAAGGAGGGATATCCTTCCCACGTCAACGGCAAGCGCGCTCCTGAACTCCGGCGGGACGTTCAGGGGCAGCTCCTTCTCGATCCTCTCCTGCAAAGCGTTCTGCAGCAGACGGTCGAACTTGTCCGCGCCCAAATGCACGAACCCGTTCCGCAGATCTGTGTTTATGAGTTTCCATTCGGACGCTTTCATAACGTGGGAGAATCTCAGATAGTCTGTGAAGTGCATGCTGATCATGCCGTCCGCGTCGAGGGACGAGGCCACTTCGAGCTCCTGAGCCACTGCGGACACGGAGCCGGGATCCCCTTGCAGAAGATGGTTCATGCGGGATGCCTCGGAAAGGGCGTAGCGCTTCAGGAGAAAACGGTCGCCGATGATCGAGACGAGCATTCTGGCATAAGGATACGAAAGCACCTCCATGAGCCGGTCGTATTCCTGAAGGAGGGACACGTCGCTGACAATGTGATCCTTTATCGCACTCTCCACCCTCTCCACGCCTCTGCTCCTGGCGCTTGCGTACGATTGTGAATCGACCAGCGCGTGCAGGTCGCCCCCGTTTTCCTCCGCGAATTCGGCGGACCCTCTGAGAAAGGGATATCTTGCCGCGCGGAGGGAGTCCATGCATTCGTAATGGGCGCACGTTAAATTATGTTTTCCTCCGGAGGGCGCCCGGAGGCGGGGCCGTCATCCCCTGATATTCAAGGCCCCCGCGCCGTCGTCCGCCGCGCCTGCGGCGCGGATCCGACATGATGGTATTCACACCGCGGACAGCAGAGTCAGGAGCGCTGGGATGCACGCCGGATCTGAAGATCGTAGAAACATGCGTGGACGACGTCTTCAGCCTCATTGAGGGCAAAGACTCATTTAAGTTTGAGCGGGGGACGCTGTACAAGTTCGTGCGCAACACGGCCGCTTTGTGAGAAACCGCGCATCATCCGAAACAGACGATGTCTTTGAGCTTCGCCGCCGCGTCCGGGTCGCCAATGGCCGCCGCCAGTTCGTCCAGATCCTTATACGGCCTTCCGAGGACGATTTTGGCCGCCCTCTTCCTGCCTATGCCCGGAAGGGCCTCCGCAGCCGACATGGGCATGCGGTTGACGTCGAACGGAAAGCTGACGCCGGTGATCGACCTGAATCCGTGGTCCGTCACGAACACGTCGTACATCTTCTCCAGTTCAAGCTTGTATGGTATCCCCACCAGCAGAGGGTAAGACCCGATCTGCCTTCCGAATGTCGTGTTCCCGTCGTGCAGCTCCATGTGGACGTCCCTGAGGACCGTGCCGTACGGCGCGACCTTCATCAGCATCTCCCTGTCGACGCCTCCTCTGACGGACTCCTTGAACTCCGTGAATGCGCGTCTGTCCACCTTCGCGCCGAAATCCTTCCTCAGAGGCAGCACCTGCCGTATGTTGATGCGCCGCACCATCAATCCCTCGTCCAATAGGCCTTGCAGGAATGACAGATTCAGGCCGTAAGTGGAGCGGGTCTCGCCGTCAAGGCCGCATATGATGTTGAGGCCGGGCAGGATCTTCGGGAGGCCGTTCCGGCCGCGCTCCCCGCCTATGCGGTTTATGAGCCTCACGGCGTCGGCCGTCTGTTCGGCGGTGCTGTTCAGGTTGTTGAGATCCCGGACGATCGGATCGGCGGATTCGAGACCCAGCGCAAGGACGTTGCCGGGGGTGCAGAATTCCGCAAGCGTCCTTACGATCTTCTCCGACTCGTCGGGATAACGGGATATGACGGCGGGATTGGCGTTGTCCACGTGGAGAACGTCGAATCCGAGGGCGTTCAGGCCCCGGAACAATTCGTCCACCGTTTCGGGTCTGGGTCTCGGCACATCTTCCGCCTCCGCGCCGTATGAGATTATGCACGTCTGCCCGCCGATCCTCACGTTGCGGACGCCCGCCGATCGGAGTTCCGAGGCCTCGGCGATTATGTCTTCCGGGGATCTCGTCAGAGGCGCCCCTTTGAGCGGCTCTATACAGAACGAACACCCCCCGCTCCGATATCTGTGGCACCCTCTGTATGATTCTATCTCTGCGATCAGCGGCGTCGGGAAGTCCTGATGCTGTCTTACGATCTGCGCGCCCTTCAGCATCCATCTGTTCCATTCGTCCAGCGTCCTGAACCGCTCGCCCACTTCCTTCCCCGTCATCCCGTCGTACAGGGAGGCGGCAAGGTCGTTCTTTATTGAGAAGTCGAACAGGGAGGCGGCGGGGGACAGAGCGGCGGAACCGCCAAGAAGCTTCCATCCGCCCAGCTTGGGAGCCAGCGCGGCCAACTCCTTTGGGGACATGGGCATGGAGCGGAGATATTTTCCCGGAACGGTATTCCCGGAAAGCACGACGCTGACGTCGGCTTTCGGAATGCGCCTCCCTTTGCGGATCATGTCCGCCGAGACGTATTCCACGTCTCCCCCCGCGTCGATGGCCGCACCTGCGACCGCACGTATCATCGGTGAGATGTAAGGGGGGACGCCCAGCGCCGCCGGGTCGTCTACGTATCCGTCTATGAGCAATGTCTTAACGTCGGACGCCACGTGCCGCGATAGGGGAGGGCCGTATTTATCTTGCTCCGTCAAAGACCGGTCAGCTCGAATGCCTGACGGAGGTCGTCGATGATGTCTTCCGCATCTTCTAGGCCCACGCTCAGGCGGTAGAATCCGCCGTTGAAATCCTTGGGGAACAGGTGCATGCGCTCGTCGTTCTCTCCCAGGAACACTATGAGGGTCTCGTCGTGTCCCAGGGACACGGCGGATATGATCAGTTTCAGATGGCTCACGAATCTGTTGTGGGTATCGTGATCCGCCTTCAGACCGAACGACAGCACCCCGCCGCAGCCGTTCTCCATCTGCCCTTTTGCGATCGAGTGGCCGGGATGATCCTCAAGACCGGGATATGCCACGAACCTCACCGACGGCCGCGCCTTCAGGAACCTCGCGACCTTTAACGCGCTCTCCGAATGCTGCCGCATTCTCAGCGGAAGGGTGGCGGCGCCGCGAGCTATGATCCAGGCATTGAACGGGCTTATGGACCCTCCCAAGTTCACCATGGCCTCCGCCCTTATCCTGTCGATGTGCTCCTTCTTTCCTATCACCGCCCCGCCCATGGCGTCCCCGTGTCCGTTGATGTATTTCGTGAGGCTTTCCACCGTCAGATCCGCGCCCAGCTCCGCAGGGCGGGTTATGAACGGCGACGCGAAGGTGTTGTCGATGGAGAGAAGCGCTCCCGCGTCATGGGCGACCTTCACCGCCGCCCGTATGTCCGTGACCTTGAGCGTAGGGTTGCCGGGAGTCTCTATGTGTATGAGTTTGGTGTTCGGGCGCACTGCGGCCTTCAGAGCCTCTATGTCCGAAGTGTCCGCCATGGTGGTCTCCACCCCGTATTTCTGAGGAAGGAGTTCATTGAGCAGGCGGTATGCGGCGATATAGGTGTTGTCGCCGAACACTGCGTGATCTCCGCTCTTCAGGAATGTGAAGAACACCCCTGACAGGGCCGCAACGCCCGTTGCGAGCACCACGCAGTCCTCTCCGCCTTCCAAGGATGCGATCTTCTCCTGCAGCTGCCTCTGGTTCGCTCCGCCGTTGCGCGTGTATATGTTCCCTTCCGCCGCGCTCCAGTTCATATCCGACGGGTCGTAGGGCAGGACGTAGCTGTTGGCCATTGTTATGGGCGAGCGTATCGCTCCCGTATGTTTGTCGATCTCGTTGCCCACATGCACCGAACGCGTTGCGAATCCGTATTTTTTGCCGCCCATAATATCGTCTGCCGTTGTTTCATATTAAACATATATGAATATAAGAATATGGCGAAACAGGAGGCGGGAACGGATCCCGCAGGCGCCCGGCAATGTCAAATCTTGGGTCTGCGGCGCCGAAAAGGGGTTTTTTGATGTTCTGTTTTAAATATATCGCGTGCGTTGCAATAGCACTCGCAAGAGCAATGGGATGCATACGGGAGCAGGGCTCGCGTTTCCCTCCAAAGGGGTCGGAACGTGTACTTAAAGCAGATAGAATTAGAGAACTTTAAATCATTCGGCGGGAAAATTACGGTGCCGCTGATGGAGGGATATTTGGCAGTCACGGGACCGAACGGATCCGGGAAATCAAACATCACCGACGCCATTCTGTTCGTGCTGGGTCCGAAAAGTTCCAAAGCGGTCAGGGCGGGAAAGCTCACAGATCTCATATTCGACGGGGGAAAGGCCAAAGGCAAGGCGGGGTACACAAAAGTATCCCTTGTTTTTGACAACTCCGACCGTCTGATGCCCTGGGACGACGATGTGGTCCGCCTGACCCGATATGTCAAACTTTCCGATAACGGAACTGATTACAGTTCATATTTCTACGTCAACGACCGCAAATCGACGCTGACGGAATTCGACAGCCTGCTGACCAAGGCGAGGATAAGCGCCGAAGGATACAACATGGTGCAGCAGGGAGACGTCACCAGGATCGTGCAGATGGGCAATCTCGAAAGAAGGCGCCTCCTCGACGCCATATCAGGGATCGCAAGCTACGACGACGACATCTCCAAGGCCAAAGGCGAGAAGCAGGAGGCCGAGGCGAACCTGACCAGCATAAACATCAGGATAGAAGAGATCGGGGTCCAGCTGGAGAAGCTGGAGAAGGACCGCGAGGACGCCAGGAGATACGTTGAGGCGCAGAGGCTGCTGGAGACGGCGAAGGCCCAGCTGACCCTCAGAGAACTCCAGACAGAGGAAGCCAAGCTCCAGGGGCTGACCGAATACGTCGTCCGTCTTTCGGAGGAGGTCGCGGCCCTGAGGGAGAAGAAGACGAAGCTGCTCGATGCGCATGCCGTCAACGAGCAGGCGATCCTCGAAAAAGAGAAGGAGATAGGAGACAAGGCGGGGCCGGAATACAAGAGGGTCAAAGGCGACATCAACGTGAAGATGGTGGACATCGCAACCCAAAAGGACCGCATAAGCAGGATCGCGGACGACCGTGCGGAGCACGAGGAGTACATCGCGTCGTCGGAAGAGGATCTGGAATCCATACGCGCCGAACGCAACGCCGTCGCGGCGAACCTCGCCGACGCATCCATAAGGCTTGAAGCGGCCGACGAGGAGCTCAGGAACGCCAAGGACGAGGACGCGAAGATCAACGACAGCATGTCAAAGCAGGGCGGAGAACATACCCAGCTCCAGAAAAGGATCGAGAAGCTGGAAGAGGACATCGACGCCAAGGAGAAAGAGGAGCGCGACGCGGGCGTCACAGCCGCCAAGACGGCGGCCGCGGCCGAAGAGATCCTGAAGACAAAAGCCTCCCTCGAAGAGAGGCTCAGCGCCGCCGAATTTGAGATAAAGGACGCCGAATGGAACCTGCAGCAGGTGAAGCAGCAGGCCGGCCCTGCGGGCGGAGAGGACATCGGCAAAAAGATAATGGAATCAAAGCGGAAGGAGGCCGAGTGCGAGCGCCAGGAAGAGGAGCTCAAGAACGCCATCCGCAGACTCGAAACGGAATACAACGAACTGATGACCGAGAAGAGGGTCTCCGACAGGACGAGCGGCAAGAACGTCGCGGTCACGTCCATACTGGGGCTCAGGGACACGGGGCAGGCGTCCGGCATCAGGGGAACGATCCAAGAACTCGCCACGGTTGAGCCGGGGTACGAGACCGCGATCGCGGTCGCCGCAGGCGGAAGGGCGCAGGCGGTGATAGTGGACGATGACCAAGTGGCGGCCGACTGCATATCATATCTCAAGAAAGAGAGGCTCGGAAGGGTCACGTTCCTCCCCCTGAACAAGATGAGGGGCGGGAAGCCCGACGCCAGGGCGATAATGATCGAGAAACAGACCAACGGCTACGCAACAAGCCTGATGAGATACGACCAGAAGTACGCCAACGCGTTCTGGGACGTATTCCGCGACACGCTCGTGGTGTCGAACACGTCGGAGGCCAGATCCCTCATGGGAGGGGTCAGGCTGGTCACGAAGGCGGGCGAGATATTCGAAAAGGGCGGCGCGATAATAGGAGGCACTCTGAACACCGACAACATCGCAAAGTTCGGCGCCGGGT
>JAITQH010000124.1 GCA_031288985.1 Candidatus Methanoplasma sp.
CTCCCGGGATCTGGTGTTTCTTTTTTCCATTTTATCACTTCCCATAAATGTCAGTTAATCAGTTTGACCGAGGCGCTCCCCTTGGTCTTGTGTTTCAGCTTCTCAGTCAGTTCGGGCACCAATCCCGCAGGGATCTCCATCAGCCCTATCCAAGACCCGTCCTGCGTCCACTCCTCTCTGTCCACGACCCCGTAATTGATCATGTCGTCGAAGCAGCGTCCGTAGTCCTCCCCCTTCAGCCTTATCGCTATCCTGCTTTTCTCGAACCTTATCGGGATCAGCGGCCTCAGAAGCTTCATGGCCTCGTCGATCTCCTTCTCCAACGGTTTGAACATGTCGACGCGGAATTTCACTTCGTCCAGCGCGAGTTCTATTCTCGTATAGGGGTGGGGGAGTTTCGTCTGAGGGTTGATGGCGTTGGCGGCGATATAGGCGACGACGCGATGGCGTTTCGCATCCAGCATCTCCTTGCGCTGCTCGGAGGTCATCTGGACCTCGCCCTTCTCGATTATCTTCTCCGCTATTGCGGAGACGTCGTCCGTGCCGAAGACCTCTTTCACCTTGTCCTCGGCGGGGCGGGTGCCTTTGCCTGCGTTCTTGAATACATCCTCGACGGCCATGTACTCCGAAATGTTCACTTTCTTTCCCTGTTTGATGAGATCCATCACTGCAGGGTCCAAAAGTATCTCGAAGGTCTCGCCGTGGCTTTCAAGCCTGGCGATTATGGCGTCGTCCAGGTTCACCATGCGTACTCACAGCTTGCCGACGAGCTTGGAGATCTCCGCGTCGGAGAGCCTCCTGAACTTCTTGTCCTTCTCAACGACTCCGACCTCCACAGACTGTGGGGACGGAGCGTCCTCTATCGCAGACCCGAGGGCCTTGAGTCCGAGTTTGGCGGCCGCCTCGAAGGTCATCTTTTCCTTGAATTCTTTCTCGAAGATGTCCATGACCACCGGCCTTCCGGACCCTATGCACGTTGCTTTGTAGGCGACGAGCGCTCCCGACGGGTCGGTCTCGAACAGATGCACCCCGAGGTCGTCGACGCCGACCACCAGAAGCGCGGTCCCGAACGGACGGGCGCCCCCGTATTGGGTGTAGTTCTGCTTGTGGTCGCAGACCTTCTTGACAAGAAGCTCGACGGAGATGTTCTCGCCGTACGTTATCTTGTGTATCTGCGCGTCCTTCCTCGCCTCGTCTATGAGGATCCTGGCATCGGCCACAAGGCCTGATGTGGCGCACCCGATGTGATCGTCGATGTCGTAGATTTTCTCTATCGACTCGGGCTCCACGAGCCTGCTGGAAACTCTTTTGTCAACGACGAGTATGGCCCCGTCCCGGTACTTGAGCCCGATGGTGGTGGTGCCTTTCTTTACCGCCTCGCGGGCGTATTCGACTTGGAACAATCTTCCGTCGGGGGAGAAGACCGTTATCCCCCTGTCATACGCCATCTGTCCTGGTTGCATGATTGTTACTCCTATATTCGCCGGCTACAACCACGCAGGACTATTTATGGCTTTACAGTCCTAATAAAGAGAGGCGGGAAAGGAAAACGCGCCTGCGCGTACGCCGGCTTTTATCCGGATCGGGCCGCCGCGGGCGGCCGTAAATAAAAATAAAAAAAGGGAGCGCCGAAGGGGCGGGCCGAAACCCGTTCCCCGACGCTCCCGACGGTGTTTTGATCCTTCCGATCCAAAGATCACCCGGACTTGGACGATGCGGGCTTGATCGCATCGGCGATCTCGAGCAGCTCCGCGAAGTGCGTGCTGTGGTCGATCTCGCTGACGGCGGAGTCCTGCCTGTCGCCGACGATCGTGCTGATCCAGCCGTAGTCTTTGTTGGTCTTGGAGTTGAAGGGGTTCAGGGGCTCCGTTTTGGTGGGTGCTCCCCATACGTCGTTGAACTCCGAGGTGAACAGATCCGAAGGCACGAACTCTCCCTGCTCAATGAGGCCGAATTCAACCATGGCGTCTATCCAAGGCTGGATGTCAGCGCCGGTTATGTTGCCGGTGTAGCTGAACCAGTGGGGGACCGCGCTGGTCAGACCGATCGTGTCGGCGGTGAGCTTGCCTGCTTCCACCTGGTGGTCGTTGGACCATCTCTGGGCCGCCTTGTAGGCTTTGATGAACTCTCTGACCGAGTCAGGGTGTTCCTCGATGAACTTCTCCGTGAACACCAGGAGCGACACTCCTGCGTACTGTCCGAGGGTGTCCATGCTGGTGGCGATGACCGTCACATCTCCGTGCTCCTCAGCCGCCGAATAGAACGGCGGGTGCAGGACGGCAACATCGATGCTTCCGTTCTGGAGGGCCGCCTCCTGATAGGGGTCGGACAGAACTATGATCTCGAAGTCGCTCAGGTTGTATCCGTTGTTCGTAAGCCAGATCTGAACTTCCAGATCGGCGCAGACGCCTTCCGCCAGCACTGCGACCTTGGGCTTGTGGCCGATGGTCAGCAGATCGTCGATGTCGTTGATGACCTTGCCGTCGGTTCTGGTCGCGTCGACCAGCCAGTGCATGTGCTGTTTTGCTACGTCTCCGTCATCGGGTTCGTATCCGCTCATCACAACACCCTTCACCTTGGCCCCTGATTTCAGCAGGTTGATGATGGTGATGGGGTGGCCGTCGTAGATGTCGGTCTGTCCGCCTATGAGGGCGGCGGGGACCAGTCCGTAGGCAAGGTCGCCCTGGTCTCTGAAGTCTATGTTGTAGGCGTCAAAGTACCCTATGTCGGTTCCCACGTAGAACGGTGTTCCCGTGCAGTCCTTGGTCACGTTGGCCTTGATGGTATACCCATCGGACGTGTTCCCGCCCGGCAGCGCGAATACCACCAGGACGGCCGCAACCACCAGGATGGCCACGACGGCCACTGCGATTGCCACTGTTTTCTTCTCTGTCATGTTTCTGTCTCCATTATTCGTCTCTGTTTTGTTTTCGATGATTTCCTAATCTATTCCGTCTTCAGATCACGATTTCTTCCTTTCTGCCGGAGATCTTGATCTCCAAGTACTGGAGGGCGAGGCTCACTGCCACTCCCAGCAGCGCTACGGTCACGATCCCCACCCACATCTTGGGCATCTGGAAGGTGGCCTGCGCCTGAAGGATCATATATCCCAATCCGGAACTGGCGCCGATCATCTCGGCGCCTATGAGCATGAAGAAAGCGAACACCGCACTCATCCTGATCCCGGTGAACACCGAGGGCAGGGCGCCGCGCAGCAGCACTTTATAGAATATCTGGACCTTGCTCAGTCCAAGGGACCGCGCCATCTTGACCAGCGTGGGATCCACGTTCCTGATCCCGGTGACGGTGTTGAACAGGACCGGCCACTGGCACACCCAGAATATGATGCTGATCTTGGAAACTTCTCCGATCCCCAGCAGGGTGATGAACACCGGGAACAACGTGAAGGGGTTGGCCTGGCTGAACACCTGAAGCAGAGGGTTCACGGCCGTCTCCACGAGCTTGAACCATCCTCCAAGCAAAAAGCCCAGAGGCAGCGCCACAGCTATGGCGATGCCGAAGCCTATTGCCACTCTGCGCAGGCTGACGACGATGTTGTTGAGCAGCACGCCATTCAGAGCCAGCTCAATGAACTTGTCGAAGATGACTGTCGGCGTAGGTACGATCACGGGGTTCACGATCCCCAAGCCCGGGGCCAGTTCCCAAAGTATGAGGAACACGATTATGGCTCCGAAAATATGGATGAACCTCAACCCCGTCCTGGCAAGGAATCCGGCTCCTTTCAGTCCGATCTTGGCCAGGTCCCCGCTTCCTATCGGGCCGGGCGCACTCTTTTCCGCGTCTGAAGTGTTTCCCATATCAACCACTCACATCGGCCGCCGCGGCGGCCTCTTTGTTCAGCAGCTCCCACAGTTTGTGCCGGGTGCTGACGTAGGCGTCCGACGCCTTGATGTCGTCCGACAGACGTTCGCTCCGGGTCAGCGGGACCGGTACGATCTCTTTGATGACGCCGGGGCGTGCGGTCATGACCGACACCCGGTCGGCCAGGAACACAGCCTCGTCGATGCTGTGCGTGATGAACAGCACGGTCTTTCCCGATTCTTGGGTGATGCGCAGCAGGTCGTGCTGCAGGATCTCCCTGGTCAAGGCGTCCACCGCCGCGAACGGCTCGTCCATGAGCAGCACATCGGGGCCGACGGCCAAGGCGCGGGCGATGGCCACCCTCTGTTTCATCCCTCCGGACAATTCGAAGGGATGGTGCCCGTAGAAGTCTTTGAGCCCCACGAGATCCAGATACTCCGCGGCGATCTTCCTCCGCTCTTTGGAATCTTTCACCAGATTCTCAAGGGCGAACTCCACGTTGCCCAAGGCGGTCTTCCACGGGAGAAGGGCATACTGCTGGAACACAGTGGCCCGATCCAATCCAGGCCCGGCGACGGGCTTTCCGTCTATCAGGACGGTCCCCTCCGTGGCCGTGGTCAGACCCGCCACGAGATCGAGGAATGTGGACTTGCCGCATCCGCTCGGCCCGATGATGACATGGAACTCTCCGCGGGAGATCGAGAGGTTAAGGCCTCCCAGGGCCTCCGTGGACAGAGAGTTGCCTTTTTTCTTTTTGCCGCCGCGTGCGGAGAACGTTTTCCAAACATCGATGGCCTCGATCTTGACGTCGCCCCCTCCTTCCCCATACCGCAAATCATGATCGTGGGCAGGGACGGTCTCGCTATGTTTCGCTGACTCGCCCGCCTCACTCGCAGAACCGTTGTTGCTCATTCATATTCCTCATTGTTTGCCGAAACAATTTGCATTGCCATTTCAATGTCCGCATATAATAACAATTGATACAAATATTCATTACAGAATATTAATCAATAAATATGGCGAATAGTGATGTTTTTTTTGGTAATATGTGAAAATTTTTGAATTATTATTCTTATATTACCAAAATATTCGTATTATGCAAATTGTATGGGAGCAACCTCGCAGGGTTGAAATCACTGCCGTGCGCAGTATGAACGAGCCTGAAAAGCAACGCTCCGAACACGATCCTATCGCATGGAAACAGCGTGCAGGCGCCCCGGCGCCGAGGTTGAAAATAAGAGAAAACGGTTTGGCGCGGATCGTCAGTGGACCGACTGCGCGTCTGCATTGG
>JAITQH010000125.1 GCA_031288985.1 Candidatus Methanoplasma sp.
CGCCTTCGGATGCCCCTCGATGGGGAACGAGGTCCTCGAAGAAGAGGAGTTCGAACCCATGTTCAGCTCACTTGAAGGACAGCTTGGCGGGAAGACCTTGGCGCTGTTCGGGTCCTATGGATGGGGGGACGGAGAATGGATGCGCTCGTGGGAATCCAGATGTAAGAGCCTGGGTGCGAACCTTGTGTCGGAAGGGGTGATCGCGAATGAGGCGCCCGATGCGGCCGCGGCAGACGAATGCCGCAGGCTGGGCGCCGCGCTTGCCTCGTCATGAACAGTATGCCGGTCGGCAAGGCCAACATGATCTCCATAGGGCCGACCGGCAGAAATCTCATACGAACGCGCCGATCGTCGGTGCGTCCAAACGATCCATATCGTAGAATATTATCGCTTCTTTCATCGCTTCAGCCCCCGTTCCGACGCCCATGAAGTGATCCAGCATCGATGCCCTCCACATAAGATCCAGAACGGTCGTCGAAAGGCATCCGTAGTATGCATTGGCCATGTCGTCTTCGTATTCGTTGTAATCAATGAGGGAGAACACGCTGCCCATGAAGCTGTCTCTGTGGTTGAGGATGCTTATGTAATCCTCCATGACCTTCCCCGCGTCGGGGCTGAGCGGCCTTAACGGGATGGAGTCGGTGGGGGACTTTCCTTTGAGAATTGCGTCGCCCTCGTCGTCCAGGACCTTCCATTCCACGGTCCCGCCGGACTCGTCCACCATGAATATATTCCAATTCCAGTCCCTGTCGCAGTATATGGGGACGCTGAGCGGGTCGTTGGTGGCCATGGACTCGGCGGCGACGGACCTTGCGGCCTCTTCCAACCCCTCCATGTCCGGCGCGGAGCCAGTTGGGAGTCCTTTGAGGGTCATGACCGGCTCCATCTGCGCCGCCTCCATTATCGCGCTCAGACGGGAAAGATCGGTGAATCCCGCGAGGTTGTCCGACACCGACGATCTCAGCAGAGCCTGATCGGACATCACCCCTGCGTCCTTGCAGTTGCGATAGAACTGTTTGTACACGTCGCCCGCCTCTCTGACGGCCTTTCCGATCCTTCCGTCGGCGGCCTTCACGATCTGCGCCGCCTCTTCGCGGGCATCGTTCCCTTTGCCCGTCCAGACTCCCCTGCATGAGAGATTCAGCTCTACTTTGACCCTCTCCCCCACATATATGTGGTACGGGAACTGTCTGCAGTATGCGGGGCGCCTGCCGTATATGCCGCATCTCCTGTCGTTGAGGAACACGCACGACCCTCTCCCTTTCTTGAGGGCCAACGCGAAATACGGATCCTGTGTTTTGCTTTTCACAAGCTCTTTGGGGTGGTTCTCTCTGAAGAACAGCCTTTCTTCGGGCAAAACTTCCGGCTGACACAGGCAGCACATGCCGCATCCTTCCGGGCATTCCGCCTTCCTTCCTTCCACATCAGAATAATCCACATCATAGTCAGCCACAGACATCCTCTCCAAGGCGGCCGCCGCAGAACTCTCCGCCTTGCAACTGTATCTGCCCCCTCAATAATACAGTATCGGGGAAAATCGCCTCCCAGCCGTCATACGGCGAATATCCCGCCTTGCTGTGCAGCTTCCTTTCATCGATCTCCGACGCCCTGTGCAGGTCGAACACCGACAGGTCGGCGTCGAACCCTGCCTCGATCCTGCCCTTTTTTATGCCGAACGCATCGGCGGGGGTGCGGGACCCCATGGCCGACGCCTGCGCCGCGGAGATCGTTCCTTTGCGGACCATGTTCATCACTATGGGCATCGATGTCTCGACCCCGGGGATCCCGCCGGGCGCGGAATCGAAATCCTGCGCCTTCTCGGCCAGGGTGTGGGGGGCGTGGTCGGTGCCGAACATTGAGGCCTTTCCTTCAAGGAACGCTTTGTACAGGGCGTCGCGGGCGGACGGCTCCCTTATCGGAGGATTTGTTTTGTAATATGCGCCGGTGTTTCTGTCGACGTCAAAGAACAGATGGTGCAGGGCCACCTCGGTGGTGAACCCAAGCTCCGCCGCCGCCGCAAGCGTTTCCGCGGTGGTGCAATGGCATATGTTGATCTTTGCGCCTTTGAAGCGGGCCAGCCTTCTGACGGCATTGCGCTCCGCTTCCGCCGGCCTGTTCCGAAGGTGGTCGCGTGCGGAACGCTCCGCCTCTTTGAGTATGAATCTGTCGTCCTCCGCATGGACGCTTGTCCTCTTCCCCGTCCTCGCTATCGATTGCATTGCGGCCGCGATCTCGTCGTCGTCGTTCATCAGGATGTTGCCTGTGGTGGATCCCATGAAGATCTTGAATCCTACGGAGATGGGCGCAAGAAGCGCGGCGTTGCACCCGGGCGTGACGGCGGCGAACAGTCCGTAGTCCACATACGCCTTCTTTTTTATCGCGCTCTTCTTTTCCAGCATCGAACGCACATTGGAGGCGGGGGGAACGGTGTTCGGCATGTCCAGCACGCAGGTCACTCCCCCGTGAAGCGCGGACAGCGTCCCGGATGCGAAATCTTCTTTGTGGGTGAGTCCGGGATCTCTGAAATGCACGTGGGGATCCACGAATCCCGGCAGGATGAGTTTGCTGCCGCCCATGTCCAGCCTCTTCTCCCCTCCGCGAACGACCTTGCCGACGGCTGCGATCTTTCCGTCGGAAATTCCTATCTCGGCGTAAGTGATCTCCCCGTTGATCAGCGCCTTTCCTTCCAAAACCAGATCCAGATCCATTTTATTCCCTCTTTATCCCCCCGCGCGGACTCACCTCTGAGAATACCTCGCCTTGGAACGAGGATATCTTTGCTTCAGGGTTCGTCCATGCGTCTCTGCGGAGCCCCGCTTTCAGGGAGAGGCGCGCAAGGTACTCCGTGGCGTTCCAGTTCCATTCGACGGGGACCTGGGGCAGGAAGAGCCCCCTTCTGCCGTGAAGATCGATCATCAGGCCGTCCCTGCCTATCTTTATCTTCGACATCAGATCCTCAGGCGACGTGCTGTTCATCTCCATGGGGGCTGTGAGAACGGTCACAGAGAATGTGCATCTCGACGCCTCTTCGGGCGTCAGGTCGGGAAATCGGGCGTCGTGGCATGCGGCCGCCGCAGAACTCAGCAAAGCTTCGCCCAGAGAAAGACGGGGTTCGGGATATCCGACGCATCCCCTCAGGACGCCCGAAGGATGTTCCGATATCGTGACGAACACGCCCTTGCGCTCGGAGAACGACGCGGGAAACCGTATGTCCGCGCGTCTGCCTTCCGTCTCCGCCTCGGCCGCCGCTCTGGCCGCCCTGACGGCCGTCTCTCCGTCCCGATCGTCCATCTCATTCGTCCGTCTTCGGCTTTGCGGTCTTGCTCTTCCGGGGCGCGGGGTCTATGTTGACCTTTTCCGGTTCCGTCTTGGTCTCTCTGGCGGCCCTTTTGGCCGCCCCTGCGGAGCGCTGGGCCTGATGCTCCGTGCTGTTCACGAGATCTTTGACGTGGTCGGGTATCGGCGCGGCCTGTATGAGGGCGTTCAGACCCATCAGGAACTCGATGCCGACGGCCGTGAAATGCCTCTGCACCTCCGGATCGTTGATGGCCGCGAAGGCATCGACGGCGAATCCCTTGACGCGCTCGGACTGTTTGTCGATCTCGTCCTCGGCCTTTTTCTTCTCGGCTTTCACCGTCTCGAACAGGATCTCCTTCTCTTCTCTGATTATGCGCTCGACCATTCTTCTGTTCTCGCGGAAGAACCTCTCCAGATCCGGATCCGAGTACCTTCCGCCTTCTTTGTCTTCAGTCATGTTTCTTCCTCCGAAATTTTATTGTGAGTCCGTCGTCGTCGAACTCGGCTCCCAAAAGGTCTGCGTCCGCCAGCGTAAGCGGCAGAGCTATCTTCCTTTTCTGGGCGCCCGTCGCGATTATGATAGAGCTGTCGTGCGTTTTAAACAGTTCTATTTCCGAAGGATCCACGAACGGCATCTTTATGTGCAGCCTGTCCACCCCTTTCTCGGAGGTAAAACGCATGGGGCTGGACCGGGCGTACGTCGCAGTGGGATCCGAATCCCCGAATATCATGTCGGCCAGGGCCTCCAGCTTCTTGCGGCCCCTCATCTCCGTCGGGAACTGGTATGCCTCCATTATCTTCAGGGGGTCGAACGCATCGTGTATCATCTGCATGTATCCCGCCTGCTCCTCCAGCCTGCTTTTGAGGAAATCGCCGTCTGCGTCCGGCGGCAGGACCTTGTTCACGATCAGGCACTCCACCGTTTTGTTGTACAGGCACAGATAGGTGTATGAGCGCATCGTCTCGTTGATGGGCATCCTCTCCGGGTTCAGCACCAGCCGTATCGTCGTCTGCTCCGGATCCTCCAGCACCTCTTTCACGCGCTCCATGTCGTTCTTGATGCCTTCGATGCTGTCCATGACCTCTTTGGAAGGCAGCGGGAATTCCAGCACCTTGCCGACCGTCGCCCTTGCTATCACAAGCAGCCTTTTCATAACCCCGAACATCTTGTCGATGTACCAATTGGAGACGTCCGGGAAGCTCATGAGCCTCAGCGTCTCTCCTGTGGGGGCGGTGTCGATTATCACGACGTCGTAGGCGCCGCTGTCCCTGAACTGCAGGACGTAGAACAGCGCGGCGGCCATCTCCATGCCGGGAAGGATCGCCATCTCCTCCGCCGATATGTCCTCCAATCCCTGGGAGACCATCAGCGCCGAGATGTAGTCCTTGATGGTGGACCATTTGGTCCTCATCTCGTGGATGATGTTCAGTTCCAATGCGTCAAGGTTCTCGTCGATCTTCGTGACCTCGGCGGATATGTCCTTGCCCAATGAGTCTCCGAGCGAATGGGCCGTGTCCACGCTCATGATTATCGTGCGGTATCCCATCTCGGCAGACCGTATGGCGGTCGCGGCCGCGACCGACGTCTTCCCTACGCCGCCCTTGCCGTTGTAGATTATCGTCCGCATACGGCCCAAACCGCGTTAATGATATAAAAACAGGGACGAGTCCGGCCTGCGGACTCATGCGTCCTCTATCAGCTTCCTCAGTTCCTTCACGGACATCCCGGCGACCTTGTCGCTCCCTTCCAGCAGAGAATCCGCCAGGTCCCGTTTGGTGCTGTGCAGCCTGATTATCTTCTCTTCTATGGTGTTCTCGCCCACCAGCCGATACACCGTGACAGGACGGGTCTGTCCGATGCGGTGCGCCCTGTCGGACGCCTGATCCTCAACGGCGGGGTTCCACCACGGATCCAGATGTATGACGAAATCCGCCCCCGTGAGATTGAGGCCCAACCCCCCTGCTTTGAGGCTTATCAGGAACAGGGTCGCCTCTCCCGATTGGAACCTGTCGACGAGGCGCCCCCTCTCGGAGACCGGCGTGGATCCGTCCAGATAGAGATAGTTTATCCCTTCGGCGTTCAGCTCTTCCCTTGCCAGGTTCAGATGTGTGACGAACTGGCTGAAGACCAGGGAACGGTGCCCGGCGCCGGCCAGTTCGCGGACGATGTCCATGAACGCGGACATCTTGGACGACCGTATCCCGGAGTTCGGATCCACCAGGCGGGGGTTGCAGCTGGCCTGCCTGAGTCGGGTGATCTCGGCCAGCACGCGCATGTTCCCCGTAGCGTCGTCGCCGCTGTCGAGCCGTTCCACCGCCTGCAGTCTGACCGCCTCGTAGAACGCCGCCTCATCTTCCGTAAGGCATATCTTCTTCACGATCTCCGTCTTCGGAGGGAGTTCGTCAAGGACCGATGACTTCGTCCTCCTGAGGATGAACGGCGCGATCAGCTTCTTGAGGTGCGCCCTTCCCTCCTCGCCCTTGGATATGAACCTCTCCGAGAAGCTTGAAAGTGGACCGAGCATCCCGGGGTTTATGAAATTGAAGAGGCTCCACGCCTCCGACAGATTGTTCTGCACCGGCGTCCCTGTAAGTATGAGCCTGAAGGACGCCCGGATCGACATGGCGGCCCTGGACGTCTTGGTGGCGTAGTTCTTGATGCTGTGCGCCTCGTCCAGAATGGCGACGGACCATTCGCGGGATGCGAAGAGCTTCTCCTCGGACTGAAGGAGGCCGTAGGACGTTATCAGCACGTCGCCGGGGTGCAGCGACGACATCGCGCCCTCCCTGTCGTCCGCAGGCAGGGTTACCGGGTTCAGACCGGGAGCGAACTTCCTGACCTCGTTGATCCAATTGGGGATCACGGATACGGGAGAGACCACCAGCCCCGGCCCGGACCTCGAATCCCGGAGGAGCATGCATATGGCCTGAACGGTCTTGCCCAGCCCCATGTCGTCGGCCAGGCAGGCTCCCGCCCCCCAGGTTGACAGCCGGGCCATCCATCTGAATCCGTCTGCCTGATACGGTCTGAGTTCGCCGTTCAGCCCGGGCGGTACGTCCTCTTCCACCTTCCCTTTGATCTTGGCCCTAAGATCCGCCCAGACTGCGTCGTTCCGCAGAGACTCCACCGAATCCATGAGTTCCCCGACGGACGCGGCCGCGAAACGGTTCAGGCGTATCCCGTCCTTGGTGTCGGCCACCGCATAAAGCTGATCGAGCTGCCTTTTGAGCTGTTTGCTGAGGGCGATGAACTCCCCCTTGCCCAGTTCCACGAAACGGCGTTTGCTTTTCGCCGCCGCACTCAGCAGCTCTCTGAAGGTCATGACCTTCTCGCCGTCGACGTTCAGATCCCCCTCCAGGTCGAACCAATTGCTCCCGCTGTCCAGACGCAGGCTGAGGTCGGGGAAGTCTGCGGCCCCGAATATTTTGAACCTCTCCCCTTCCGGCCATTCCGTCACCGATATGTCTTCGTGCCTCTTCAGGACCTCCAGAATATCCAGGGAGTCCATGGGATCCTCGATGGTTATCAGGCCTCCCTCCTCGGACACGCTCTCCAGCGGCTGTATCTCGGCCATCAGCGCATCGTACCGAGACCTTTCCAATTCCAAGTTTCTGTTCGCACGGAACGTCTTGCCGTCGTGATTGCACACCACGGTCCTCCCGCCCATTCCCGGTTTGAGATACGGCGGGCGGTCGCCGAAAGGCTTGATGAACAGTTCTGCTTTCATCCCCAGGCCGGCGGGAAGGATCTGCACCCGTATGCGGGAATCCGGTTCCACGATCTCGGCGTCCTCCGAATCCTGCGCCAGATCCGAATGGACGGTGGCAAACGATGACAGCACCTTCACGGTATGCGCAAGCTTCTCCGCGCCTTCCTCCGGTACGATTATTTTGCTGTCTCTTATGGCGGATATGACATTCATCTGTTTTTCGTTCAGATCGACGACCTTGTACCGCGTGTTGGTCTCCTGTATGAGGGATATGCCGTCCCTGCTGTTCACGATGTCCGTCCCGATCTCATATCCTCTCGCCGTCCGCTCCACCACTATGTCCGGCTGTCCGGACACCAGCTCCAAGGGGATGCCCGTGTCTCTCAGGAACAGGTTGGGGTGGCCTGCCAGCTCTTTGAATATCGTGCCTTTCTCCACCAGGTCGTATCTCCAATCGTTCGAGGGCACTATGCACTTGCCGGCGCGAAGATCCTGTTCCGTCATGCCCTCCGCATGCCCGCTCCTGATGTCTCTGAGCGCCACCCTCCTTCCGTTGCTCCAGCCGCCCTTCACTTTCCACTTCTGCAGGACCGGCTGCACCGCCCAGTTGTCGGGATAGACCTCGTAAGCCAGGCGGACGGCGCTCTTTGAAGTCTTGGCCGCGCCGACCTCGCTGCTCAGCATCATCACCAATTTGTCCAGGTTCAGCGCCCACTTCTCCAAGATGCGGAAATGGGACAGCGCGGGTTCGAATCCCACATCTTCCCTGATCTCCTCGTACATTTCCGCAATATCCCGCCGATTGTTCATCTTTTTCAGGGCGTATGCGGCCTCCAGCGCAATTGCCGAATATCCGTTCTTCCGCGCGGCATCGATGTTTTCCGATATGCGGTCCGATGTGTCGTCATTGATCTTGCATTCGATGATGTACATGGCAACCGTCGCAAAAAGACCGGCCAGGCCGGCATTTTTGCTCCTTACGATCAGATTGAGTTCCATATCGTGCAAATAGCTCTCCGATCTTCCCAGCAGACATTCGCAGACTATGTGCAGACTGTTCGAACGTCCGTATGTATATTTGATCAGGGCCTTGTGCACTCTGCCCAACACCGGGCCGTATTCGAACGGCTCCAGTTTCATATGCAGACATATGCAGTACAGCATCCAAAGCGGAAATGTCGGCATATCCGCGCCTTCGGCCGATGAACGCAGCGGCCTCATGCCCTTGTCGAAACACTCCGCGGCCCCTGCGTCGTCGTCCTCGGTCAGGAACATCATGGATGCGGCGGCGAACATGCGGTCCGACTCTATTTTTCCGTCTGCCACCATCGTCCTGAAATCCCCCTGCAGGGCGTCGCATACGGCGGGGAGGCCGTGCGATTTGCCGTATGCCGTGCAGGCCAGCCATCTCACGTCCTTCACGGCCTCCAAATCCCTCTCAAATCTTTCCCGGATCGCCGCGTCCAGCAGATCCGGGTTCATGAGCGGCAGAAGATGCGTATAGTAGGGATATTCCAACACATTGGACAGCATCTGAAGGGCTGTCTGGTTTTGCATCAATGCCTCTCCGAGGTCGCATGAGATCTCTTCATATTCATCGTCCGAGATCCCATCTCTGTCCAGGAACGTCCGAAGATAGCACATTACGTCGGAAAGCGCCAGACCGCTGCGTCCGCAGCCCTTCGACAGGATGCCGAAGTGCGATCTTCTGTCAATGAAGGGAAGTATGAGCAGGGCGAATTCGGTGTCCACAGTGACGGATGCCGTCGTTTTGGTGACTATTCCGTTCATCAGGCATTCGTTGATGATCGTGTCCGCAACGTCCTCGCTCACTCCTTTGCCCGACAGCTCTTTGCCGGACGCCATTCTGCCGGACATGTGGTCGATGTCGTCGCGGTGCTGCGGGATCCAGACGTTAGAGACTATCCTGTCCACCACCGTCCTCTCCTCGGTGTTCAGACCGACGTAGTACCGGTACTGTTCGGCAAGCTTCCTGTTGTCGGGCGTCCACTCTTCCGTCGGCTCGGTCATCCTGTATCGCGGGGTGATGAACATCCCTAAATAAATCACGTTCCTTTGCGCATTGCGGGCATCGTATGAGATGCCGGCGACGCGCAATAATCACAGACGGCGTGAAATGTGCGAACGAGTGATGAGAAGGTGCCGGGAATGGGGTTCGAACCCATGACCTTCGGATTTCCCTGGAAGAGGTCTGTTGACCAGAACCCTATGAGTCCGACGCTCCACCAGGCTGAGCCACCCCGGCATAATGTGTTTGACCGACTAACCGTAATCGGAATTAAAAGGTTTCGGAATATTCCTATGTGATTATTCCGCGGGTTCCTCTTCAGAATCCGAAACTTCTTCGGATTCTTCCTCGGCGGGGGCCTCTTCCGTTGCTTCTTCGGAAACTTCTTCCACCGCCTCTTCCGTGAGAACAGCCTCTTCCTCGACCGCCTCTTCGACGGGCTTTGCCTCAGGGATGTTCTCTATGATGGATTCGGGTTCGGTGTCTCCCGCTCTGATGATCTCGGTCTTGCGTATCTCTATCCTCTTTATCGGTATGACGACGCGGCAAGCCCTGGCGACGTCCTTTGCGAGGTCGCCGGAGATTATCGACTTGACGATCCCGGACAGGGTGGTCTCTTTGGCGATCTCATTGAGCGCTATGCCTATGCAGCTTCTCATTCCCTCTTCCTGAGAGGTCTGTATGCGCCTCTCGGCTATGGACATCGTCTTTATCCTGATGAAGTAGCCGTCCGAGGTGGTGACGTCGACGACGTGATCGGTCTTGGTCTTCTTTCTGCGGGTGAGCCTTCTGACGTAGTCGCTGGTGAGATCGTGGCCGACGAACGTGGTCTTGGCCTCGTGCCCCTCGGCTCCGGTTATCTTGAATTTGAGCTTTATGTGCATCTTGGAGAAGTCGCCGGTCAGATCCTGAACGGTGACCTCGGCCGTCCTTCCTATCAGAAGTTCAGGGTCGGACGCCGGGGTCTCCCCGATGACCGTCTCGTTGAACATGCGCGGGGCGTGGACGTTGTACCACTCCTTTGCCTTCCACTTGTCCTTGACCTTGCGGCCTGCATTGCCTTTCGATCTTTTTGATGCTGATGATGCTCCTGCCATGTGAATCCTCCATGATTCGAATGGAAGATGGGAATTGGTAGTCGTATTAATATGTTTACAATCTCGGGCGCTGAATTGCACTTAAGGCCAGCATGTTTTCTTATATCATTTTATGGAATAAATATCCAAATTAGGATGTACCGCCTATATTTATATGTAACTGGTCTCCAATCAGCTTTGAACAAGCTCGGAAAGCGTGCGTGCGGCGGGGCTCCGCCGCCTCTTCCGATCAGTTCTTGAAACTGTGTATCGGAGCCGGTATCCTTCCGCCGCGGTTCACGAACCCGTCGCATCTGTACGGGTTCACGGGCATTATGGGCGAACTTCCCAGAAGCCCGCCGAACTCCACGGACTCGCCGGCCTTCTTGCCGATCACCGGTATTATCCTTACGGCGGTCGTCTTCTGATTCACCATGCCGATGGCCATCTCGTCGGCGATGATCCCGGATATCGTCGATGCGGACGTGTCGCCGGGGACGGCGACCATGTCGAGGCCCACGGAGCACACGCACGTCATGGCCTCAAGCTTTTCCAGGGTCAGGGCGCCTATCCCCGCCGCATACGCCATGGAACGATCCTCTGTGACCGGTATGAACGCTCCGCTCAGGCCTCCCACATAGGAGGACGCCATTACGCCGCCCTTCTTCACTTGGTCGTTCAGTATGGCGAGCGCGGCGGTCGTGCCGGGGGCCCCAACATATTCTATCCCCATCTCTTGGATGATGTCGGCGATGCTGTCGCCGACGGCGGGGGTCGGAGCAAGAGAAAGATCGACGATGCCGAACGGCACGTCAAGCCTTTTGGAAGCTTCTTTCGCTACAAGCTGCCCCACCCTCGTGACCTTGAACGCGGTCTTCTTTATGGTCTCGCAAAGCACCTCGAAGCTCTCGCCCTTGGTCTTCGCCACCGCTGTTTTGACCACTCCCGGACCGCTCACGCCCACGTTTATCACGCAGTCCGTCTCGGTGACCCCATGGAATGCCCCGGCCATGAACGGGTTGTCGTCAGCGGGGTTGCAGAAGACCACGAGTTTCGCGCAGCCTATTGAATCGCGTTCCTTCGTGAGTTCGGCGGTCTCCCGGACGATGTGGCCCATGAGCTTCACCGCGTCCATGTCTATTCCCGTCTTGGTCGACGCGAGGCTGACGGAGCTGCACACTCTTTCCGTGCGCGACAGGGCCGCAGGTATGGATCTTATCAGCAGTTCGTCCGCCTTCGACATTCCCTTCTGCACCAGAGCGGAATAGCCTCCGATGAAATTGACACCGATCTCCACCGCCGCCCTCTCCAGGGTCTCGGCTATCCTGACGAAATCGTCGGAGCCGCGGCAGGCCGAGGCGCCGATTATGGATATCGGGGTGACGGATACTCTTTTGTTGATCACCGGTATTCCGAAATCCAATCCTATCTCGTCGCCCACTTTGACGATGTCCTTCGCGCATGTTGTGATCTTGTCGTATATCTTGCCGCAAAGAGCGTCGAGATCGGAGTCGCAGCAGTCCAACAGGCTTATGCCCATCGTTATCGTCCTGACGTCCAGGTTCTCGCCGGAGATCATCGCGTTGGTCTCGAACACTTCATTCAATTCCAGCATGGTCTCATATCCTGTGCATCATGTTGAAGATGTCCTCGTGCTGCGCCTTGATCTGGCACCCGACCTTCTTTCCGACCTCGTCCAACCCGCGGACGATCTCGGGGAAGCCTGCGGAGGATCCTTCGGTGTCCACCACCATCATCATGTTGATGAACTCCTGGACCGTGGTCTGTTTGATGTCCAGTATGTTTATCCCATTGTCGGCGAAGTAGTTGCAGACTGCGGCTATTATCCCTGTGTGGTCCTTTCCCACAAGCGTTACTATGACTCTGTTCATTCGTTCACTTCTCTGCGGTCTTTGTAAATTGCGTATTCTATCGAGTCCGTAAGGGCGTCGAGGCTCGCCTCGATGACGTTCTCGGAGACGCCCACGGTGGTCCAGCTGTTCTTTCCGTTCGTGGAGCGTATGAGAACGCGGACGGTCGCCGCCGTGGCGGACGTTCCGTCCAGCACGCGGACCTTGTAATCCGTCAGGCGTATGTCCTTCACCACCGGGAAGAACCTGGAGAGCGCCTTTCTGAGGGCGTTGTCCAACGCGTTCACGGGGCCGTCGCCGTTGGAGGCGGTGTGCTCCTCTATCCCGTTGGAGTCCTCCACCTTCACACTCGCTTCCGATGTGGTCTTTTCCTGCGCGTCGTCTATGAACACTCTGAATCCCGTGACCCTGAACGGCGGTTCCATCTCCCCTCTCAGCCGCCTCACCAGCAGCTCGAAGCTTGCGTCCGCCCCCTCGAACTGGTAGCCTTCGGCCTCCATCTCCTTGATGCGGCCGACTATGATGCGGCTCTCCTCGGCGTCGGCGTCGATGCCGAACTCCTTCAGCTTCTCGGATATGCTTGCTTTGCCCGCCATGTCGGATATCAGTATCCTGCGGCGGTTGCCGACAGCCTCCGGAGGTATGTGCTCGTATGTGCGGGGATCCTTGGACATGGCGGAGACGTGGATCCCGCCCTTGTGCGCGAACGCCTTCTCTCCCACGTACGGAAGGCTCGGCGACGGGGCGGCGTTGGCCGTCTCCCCCACGAACTCGGAGACCTCGGCGAGCATCGAAACGTCCCTGACGTCGATGTCGTATCCCAATTTGAGCGACAGGTTGGCTATGACGGAGCACAGATTGGCGTTGCCGCATCTCTCGCCGATGCCGTTGATCGTCCCTTGGACCATGGACGCTCCGCTCTCCACCGCCGCGATCGAGTTGGCGACGGCGAGATCGGAGTCGTTGTGGCAGTGGATGCCTACGGGAACGTCGAATGCCAGGACGACGTCCTCCACCGCCGAGGCTATGTCGCAGGTCATGGTCCCGCCGTTGGTGTCGCAGAGGACCAGCCATTCGGCTCCGCCTTCCGCCGCGGCGCTCAGCGCCTTCATGGCGTAGCTCCTGTCGGAACGGTATCCGTCGAAGAAGTGCTCCGCATCGAACATGACCCTCTTTCCGGAGTCCCGAAGGAAGCGTACGCTGTCTCTTATCATGATGAGATTGTCCTCAAGCGGTATGCACAAGGCTTTTTCCACCTGGAAATCCCAGCTCTTGCCGAAGATGCAGCACCATTCCGCGGAGCAGGAGGCCAGACTTATCAGGTTCCGATCCTCGCCGGGCGGGGTTCCGTGCTTCGCGGTGCTGCCGAAAGCGGCGAGCGCGGTATGGGAAAGCTTCAGGCCCCCCGCCTGCCGGAAGAACTCGTCGTCCTTGGGATTGGCGCCGGGCCATCCTCCCTCCGCGAAGCTCACGCCGAAGGAGTCGAGCTTCTTCAGTATCTCCAGCTTGTCCTCCGTGGAGAACGCTATGCCTTCGCTCTGCGCGCCGTCGCGCAGCGTTGTATCGTAGATTATGACCTTTTCCGGAGTCATGGCCTCTTCCTGTCGTCCATTATCGCTATCAGGTCGCTCAGTATCGCGGACGCGGTCTCCTTCCTGCCGGCTCCGCGGCCGGATATGGATATGGGGCCGGCGAGGTCGGAGACGATCTGTGCGGCGTTGAGAGTGCCGGATATGCTCAGGGGATGCCCTTTCGGTATCAGGCGGGGGGAGACCTCCAGTTTTGTGGGGGACACTTCTCCGATGAGCCTTATGACCATGTTGTTGGCCGCCGCCAGGGCTATGGCCTCGCTCGTTATCGACGCTATCCCGGTTATCTCCGCGTCCGAGAACGCGACGTCCCTTCCGAACACGGAGTTGGCAAGAATGACGGCCTTGCATGCGCTGTCGTATCCTTCGATGTCGTTCGTGGGGTCGGTCTCGGCGTAGCCCATCTGCTGCGCTTCCTTGAGAGCCTGTTCGAACGTCTG
>JAITQH010000016.1 GCA_031288985.1 Candidatus Methanoplasma sp.
CGATGGAAAGAAGCTTCTGGAGAAGTATGGGATCGAGGGCTGCAGAGTGAAGGCCAACGCAGACCTGTTCGAACTCCACCAGTGGATCAAGCAGGAACGCGTGGACGTCATGATCGGGACCACCTACGGAAAGCAGATCGCCAAGGCCGAGGACATCCCCTTCGTGAGGGCGGGATTCCCGGTGCTCGACCGTTATGTCCACTCGTACATGCCGATCGTGGGCTACAAGGGGGCCATGCGCCTGGTGGAGATGATCGCGAACGCCCTGATGGACTACCGCGACCGCACATGCGCGGACGAAGACCTGGAGATCGTGATGTGACGCAGGGAATGTCCGAAGATCGGGAGGATTCTGTCCTCGACGAGCGCATGGACTCGATACGCGTGGGTTCCGAGGGCGATATAAGGTGCGGGGCGGACAGCGTCTCCGGCTCTGTGAGCCAGCGTGCATGCGTGTACTGCGGCGCCAGAGTGGTCCTGAACCCGATAACCGATGCGTTCCATATCGTCCACGGACCCATAGGATGCGCCAGCTACACTTGGGACATACGGGGCAGCCTTACAAGCGGGAGCGACCGCTACCGCAACAGCTACTCCACCGATATGACGGAGAAGAACATCATATTCGGCGGGGAACGCAAGCTGGAGGCGGCCATCGACGAGATCGTCGCGGAACACTCCCCCAAGCTGGTGTTCGTGTATGCCACATGCATCGCCGGAGTGATCGGCGATGATATACGCGCCGTCTGCAAAAGGGCGTCGGAGAAGCATCCGGGCGCCAGGTTCATACCTGTGCAGTCCCCCGGATTCTCAGGGAACAAGGCGCACGGGTACAAGTTGGCCTGCGAGGCGCTGATGGAACTCATGCGCCCGCATTCCAAGGTCGATAAGAACAGAGGGGTCAACTTCCTCGGGGATTACAATCTGGCCGGCGAGGCGTGGATCGTGAGGTCGTATCTCGAAAGGATAGGCATACCGGTGGTATCCACGTTCACCGGGGACTCCAGCCACGACAGCCTCGTACGGGCGCCTGGCGCCTCTCTGAACATAGTGCAGTGCGCCGGATCCATGACATACTTGGCGAAGTGCATGGAGGACGAGTTCGGCATACCCTTCACGAAGGTCAGCTTCTTCGGGGTGGATGACACATCTGCGTCCATACTACGCACCGCGGAGGCTCTCGGCGATGATGAATGCGTGGACAGGGCCAAGGCGTTCATCGCGTCGGAGGAGGCGCGCGTAGCTCCGCTTCTGGAGCCGTACCGGCGCGCCCTTGCGGGCAAGCGTGCGGCGATCTATGTCGGAGGCGGTTTCAAGGCCATCTCGCTGATACGGCAGTTCAACAGCCTCGGGATGAAGACGGTCATGGTGGGAACGCAGACAGGCTCCTCCGACGAGTATGAGATCATCCGTCGTCTGGTCAGTGCGGATACTGTTGTCCTTGACGACGCCAACCCTTCGGAATTGGAGAAGTTCATGAAGGAAAAAGGCGCGGACATCCTTGTCGGCGGGGTGAAGGAACGGCCTTTGGCGTATAAGCTGAATGTCGCGTTCTGCGACCACAATCATGAGAGGAGGCGCGCCCTTGCCGGATACGACGGGGTTCTGAATTTCACGGAGGAGATACACTCGTCCATATGCAGCCCCGTGTGGGGGCATGTCGGGAGGAAGCGGGAATGAAGGAAAGGAACGCCGTGAATCTGACCGTCAACCCCTGCAAGATGTGCATGCCCATGGGCGGCGCCATGGCGATGTACGGGATCAGGGGATGCATGACCGTGCTCCACGGATCCCAAGGATGCAGCACGTACATCAGAAGGCACATGGCCACCCACTACAACGAGCCCATCGACATCGGTTCGTCATCGCTGACCGAACACGGCACGGTCATGGGCGGCGAAAGCAATCTGGTCAAAGCGCTGGACAACATCATCCGCCTTTACAGGCCGGAGGCGGTCGCCGTTGCGACGACCTGCCTTGCAGAGACCATCGGAGAGGACGTGCCGAGGATCCTGCGCGATTATCTTTCCATACGGCCCGACTGCAAAACGACGCTGATACCTGTGTCCTCTGCGGGATTCTCCGGCACTCATTTCGAAGGGTACTTCAAAGCGCTGAGATCCGTATTGGAGACCGTGCAGATGGACCGCACGCCGAACGGCCGCATCAATGTGGTCATCGGACCCGCGTCCCCCGCCGACGTCAGGTTCCTCAAATCCCTTGTAAGACAGATGGGTTTGGATGCAATATTCCTTCCGGACATATCCGACAATTTGGATGCGGGGCATGACGAGTGCTATCGCAAACTGCCGCAGAAGGGCACGCCCTTGGAGGATGTCCGGAAGATGGCGGGATCGTCGAAGACCATCGAGATATCATCGTTCATTCAGGACGAATTGTCTCCTGCCGTGTATCTGAAAGAGAGATACGGGGTCCCGTTCGTCAGATTGAACCTGCCTGCGGGGCTCAGGGACACGGACGCCCTGGCATCTGAACTGGAGAGGTGCGGAGGGAAGACGACCGATGAGATCGACGAACAGCGCTCAAGGCTCTTGGATGCCATGATCGACTCGCACAAATACAACGCCGATGGGCGCGCCGCTGTGTTCGGCGAACCCGATTTCGTCTATGCGGTGGTCAGACTCATGACCGAGAACGGGATAATCCCCTCGATATCCGTGTCTGGATCCGGGTCCAAGACGTTCGTGAGGGCCGTGTCCGCAGAGATCGAGCGCCTCAGATCCCTGAAGGTCGATATGGAATATCTGGTGCTGGACGACGCAGACTTCCTGACCATCGAGGAAAAGGTCGTGGAACTGGGCGTCGGCGTCATGGTGGGCAGTTCGGACGGCCGCCGCATAGAGCAGAAGTACAACATCCCGCTTGTCAGGGCGGCGTTCCCGGTGCACGATCATGTGGGAGGACAGAGGCTGAGAATGCTGGGGTACGACGGATGCCTGGCGCTTTTGGACAGGATCACAAATTCCCTCATCACCAATGTGGAGACGACGTTCAGGCAGGGCCTGTACGAGAAATACTACCAATGGGGCGGAGGATCGATCTCCGGAGCGGACGGGGCGCCGGAAGGGGATGCGACATTCGGGACGGGTGGGGAAGGGTGCGTACATCAGGCCTCCGAACCTCCGCCTGTTCCTTCCGACGCACACGCCGGAGGATTGCTTGTGGCCGTGGCCTCGAAGAGCGGGATATTGGTGGATACTCATTTCGGACGCGCCAACGACCTTTACATCTTCGAGGTCTGGCCGGGGGGCATGAGATTCAAAGAACACCGCAGCGTGGGTTCCGGAGACGGATCCTGCTGCGGCGTGGGGCAGGGGAAGCCTGCGCCGGGAAGGATCGCCGCGCTCATAAGCGCGGCGTCGGACTGCGGCGCGGTATTGGCTTTGCGCATGGGCGAGTCGCCGAGATCGAAACTTGGGGATCTGGGGATCAGGTGCGTAACTGCCAACGGAAGGATAGAGGATGAAGTGAAGAAGATGTCAAAAGAGATGGAGGACGGAATATGATCAAGCCAAAATATCATGTAATGATCTGCACGAGCTGCAGAGCGAACGGGGTGCAGAAAGGGTTCTGCTTCAGCCAGAACAGTCCTGAACTGGTGCAGAGGTTCATGGAGGAAGTGGACGACAGAGGCCTCTCCTCCGAAGTGATGATAACGAACACAGGCTGCTTCGGGATCTGCAGCGAAGGCCCCATCGTGGCCGTGTACCCTGAGGGCGTCTGGTACGGAAAGGTCAAAAGCGACGACGTCGCCAAGATCGTGGAGGAGCATTTTGAGGGCGGACAGCCGGTTAAGAGCCTGATGATATGAGAGACAACAAGAATTCCCTGGGCGCGGAGGACGTCGCGGACATCCTGGGGATTTCCAAGAACACCGTATACAAACTTGTGAAGCGGGGAGACATCAACTCCTACAGGGTCGGAAAGAAATTCCGTTTCACTATGGACGATATAGAAGGCTACATCAGGTCGTCAAGGAACATGCCCCCTTCGGGCTCCCGCAGGTCATCCGATTTCGCCGCCGCCGACAGGTCGTCGGATATCGTGATATCGGGGCAGGACGTCATGTTGGACATCTTGTCCTCGTACATCGAAAGGCATGAGAAAGGCGGCATGTGCCTGCGGTCGTATGCAGGGAGCTACGACAGCCTCGTGAACCTGTATCACGGCAAGGTGCACGTCGCGTCATCCCATCTGTGGGACGGGGACAGCGGAGAGTACAACATATCTTACGTCAGACGTCTGGTCCCCGGCATATCCTCGGTGATCGTCCATCTCACATGCAGGACCCAAGGTCTGTATGTGGCCGAGGGGAACCCGAAGGGCATAAAGACCTGGGCGGACGTCTCCGGGCCGGACGTCAGGATGATCAACCGCGAGAAAGGGGCCGGGTCGAGGGTGCTCTTGGACGAGCATCTGCGGCTGTTGGGCATATCCAAGAAACAGGTCAGGGGATACGATGAGGAATCGCATTCGCATCTCACGGTCGCGGCGGCCGTGGCAAGGGGCGACGCAGATGTGGGGGTTGGGGATATGAAAGCAGTGAGCCAGGTGTCGGGAGTGGATTTCATTCCACTGCAGAAGGAGAGATATGAACTCGTTATCAGAGAGGAGATGATGCATCACCCGAAGGTGGAAGCGATCACGGAGATCCTCAGATCCAAGGAGTTCAGGGAAGAGTTCATCGGCCTCAGCGGCTACGACACCCGGGACATGGGAAGGATCGTTGCAACGATCGAGTGATCACTTAAGCGGCAGCACCCTGTCCTTGGGGATGGATACGTCTATGGATTCTCCTATCTCGGGCACGCATTCCCCGCTCATCCTGTCCACGTCCGCATAAAGCATGCTGGCGCCCGTCGATCCGTCGATCGCGAGCGCCAGCGTATATTCGAATGGACCCTCGATCACATCGCGCACTGTGCAGCGCATCGTGTTGTCCCCGCTTCCCAATGACACCATGTGGGATCTGACGCCCAAATACTCCGTTCCGTCCGGCACATCGGACGCCGTATGGATTGTACGCCCCCATTCCTCTGCGAAGAGCTCTCTTTCGCCGGACTTCGACGCCTTCACTATGTTCTTGCATCCCGACAGAACGGCCGCGGACGCCGTGCCGGGATTCCCGAAGAGTTCGTGCCTGTCCTTCGGCGCAGAACAACGGCCCGCGTCCATGATCGCTATGCGTCCGCTCATGCGGTACGCCTCATCCCTATTGTGAGACACCAGCACCACTGTCCCCGCGAAATCCCTGAGGCGTTCGGACATCTCCCTCTCTATGCTCCACCTCAGATGGCTGTCCAGAGCCGAGAACGGCTCGTCCAGGAGTATCGCCCGAGGCTCGGAGGCCAGCATCCTCGCCGCCGCCACCCTCTGCTGCTGTCCTCCGGACAACTGCCTTGGGTACTTTTCCTCCAGACCTTCGAGGCGGAACAGCCTGATGAACTGCGACGCGTCCCCGCCTCCCGGCCTTATGCCCGCCGCGATGTTCTGCGCCGCGGTCATGTTCGGGAACAACGCATAGCTTTGGAACAGGATCCCCACGCCCCTTTCCCTCGGCGGCGCGTTTATCCCTCTCTCGGAGTCGAACAGCACCCGTCCGTCGACCTCGATCGTTCCCGAATCCGGTTTGGCTATTCCTGCGATGCATTTGAGGGTCATGCTCTTCCCGCTTCCGGATGCGCCGAGGATCGCAACGGTCTCGTTGCCGCATTCCAGGTCCACATCCAGCATGAACGATCCCAGCTTTTTTGTGAAATTGGCCTTGATCGTCATTTCCCGCCCCCGGTCAGATCCATCTGCTTCTGATTGAACCAATTCATCATGACCACCACCGTGGCCGCTATACCTATCAATATGAACGTCCAGCTGTAAGCCAGATCTCTGTTTGAGATGTATTCTATGCCCACTGCTATGGACATCGTCACGGTCTTGCCGTCTATGCATCCGCCGACGATCATCGCCGCGCCGTATTCTCCGAGCGCCCTTGCGAAGGTCAGCACCCCTCCGGAGACCAGCCCCGGCAGTATGTTCGGCAGGACCACCTTTCCAAGCACCCGCGCCTCGGACATGCCGAGCGTTCTTGCGGCGTTCGTCATATTCTCGTCGAAACTCTCTAGGGAGCCGCGGACCGCCCTGTACATCAGAGGGAACGCCACCACGGTTATCGCTATCGTCACCCCGATCTGGGAGTTCACGATCCTTATCCCGTGATCCAAGAGGAACGTCCCCAATTCGGTGTATTTGCTGAAGGCCATCACCAGAAGGAACCCTATCACTGTGGGAGGGAGCACCAGCGGAAGCATGAACACTGCGTCGAGGATGTTCTTTCCCCTGCGCATCCTCACAACGAGGCACGCGGCCGCTATCCCAAGGAAGAAAGCGATGACTGTGGCCGGCAGCGCCGTCTTAAGGGATACTATCAGAGGCGACCAGTCATCGATCGAGAAATCCATTCGAACACCTTATTGATAAAAAGACGGCGCCTTCACAGGCGCCGCCAAAGGTCAGGCCTGGCCGAAGCCGTAGTTTTCAAAGATCTCGCTTGCCTTCTGGCTCGTTCTGAGCCAATTGAGGAAGTCGGTTGCCGCGCCATGCACTCCGTTGGCGTTGTTTATTACGCACCCGGGGTAGATTATGTCGCCGGTCTCATCCCACGTGAGGGTTTTCACGATCTCCGTCGTGTCCGTGATCGTCATTGCGTCGCTGGTGAAGACGAAAGCTATGTCCGCAGTGCCCGCACTGACCGCAGCGGTGACGTCGGACACTTTGGAATATGTCTCGACGAGATCGATCTTGCCGTTGTTCCTGAGCGAATCGTACAGGCCGCTCTCCGTGAGGTAGTGGCGGGCGTATTCCCCTGCCGGCACGCTTGCGTTGCCGAGCGCGATCACTGCCCTGTCGGCGCCTGTCACGGTGTCCGTTATATGCGAAAAGTCCGTGAACATGCTCTCGGTCCATCCGTATCTCTCCATGGCCTGCTTGTTCACCGATATGGACAGCGAGTTCGTAAGCATGTCCACGGATCCGTTGGTGAACTTTCCGCCGTTGCTTTCCGTCGCTTCCGTCACCTTGTCCATGTTGGCCTTGTCCGCAGAAATGAAGACGTCGTACATCCCCTCGTCCCCGAGGATGCTGTTCACTATCGTCCCCGAACTCAGCATGCTGAACTCAAGCGTGTTGCCTGTCTCTCCTTCATAAATCGGCTTTATGTCTTCGAGCGCATATCTGAGACTGGACGCCGCGCCCACCTTTATCGCATAGCTGTCGCCGTCTCCGTCGTCATCGCCCTTGAATGCCTGCCACCCTGCGACCGCCGCCGCTATGAGCACCACGACCACAACGACCGCTATTATGCCATTCTTGTTCATCATTCATCCTCCGTTGTGAAAGAATGCCGCGTTGCGTCACACATAGCAACAATTGTCGCGCTATGTTTATAGACATTCCATCATTTGCACAATAAATCATTAATATTTAACCATTTGTATATTATTTGTTTATTAATTTGTACATTTGTACATAAATAATCATAAATTGTATTTTTTATCCATGCTGCTCCAACCGTCGTACATTTGCGCTTCCCCCCAGGCGGATCCCGCCGCATGAGTCTTCCAGCGTCTGTATTAATATCTCCTCGTTCATTCGCATCCATGGAGACGGGGATTTCGTCTGTCAGGAATTTCATTGTCGGTGCGCTGGTGGGCGTAACGTCCATGCTTCCGGGGATCAGCGGGGCGGTCATCGCCGTGTGCTTCGGCATTTATGAGAGATTGGTGGGCGACATAGCCTGTCTGAGGAAGGTCTGGAAAAAAGAGTTCTTCTTTTTGGCCGCCGTAGCATTGGGGATATTGTTCGGAATGTTCTTGGCCGCCTTCGCGTTGGACTTCCTTCTGGAGAATTACCGGCTCATAGCGATCTTCCTGTCCGCAGGCCTGATCGCGGGGCAGCTGCCCATGCTTTACAGACATGCCGGTGCATTGTCTCGGATGACTCCCATGAACATTGCCGCATTGGCCATAGGATTGGGGATAATGATCGTCATATTCGCATTGAGTCTGACAGGCGGCATAGACGCGTCCGGAACGTCCGAAGAGGAGCTGCTGTCCAAAGGCGTGCTGTCGTACGGTTATATGATCGTCATAGGCCTGATCATGGCCATATCCAAACTCATGCCGGGGATCAGCGGCGCCACCGTGCTGTTGGCGATAGGACTCATGGATCCGCTCACGAGCGGGATGACGGGCATGAACCTGACCCTCCTGCTTACGGTCGGAGCGGGGCTCGTCATCGGAGTGCTGGTATTCTCGAAAGCTGTGAACCATGCGCTCGTCAATTGGCGCAGGTCGACATATCTGCTCATCTTTGGACTTACTGCAGGCTCCCTGCTCGTACTGCTGTATGACGGGTACTCCTTGGGTTCGTGGACGCAGGACTGCGCAGTGGCGGCCCTGACGTTCGCCGTCGGAGTCATCATAAGCCTCATCCTCGTGAAGATCGGCGACCGCTGCAAACCCTGCGAAGAGGAAAAAGAAGACAAGGCGTGCGGGTCTCTGGATGGGTGATTGGAACAACCGCCCGCCTTTGGACGAATGAAACAAAGGGATGCACATTTCGTCTTGATATCATCATCGCGGACGCAGTATATCAATGGGGCAGGGGGGAGGTGCCCGAAAGTGGGCCGAATCCCGAAAGCGGTCACTTGCTCTTGTGCCTTACGCGGACGGCTATGCCCCTTCTCAGATCCTGCATCTCCCGTCCGGACATTGCGGCGACCCCGACCGCTTTTACCTTGCCGTTGAGGGTCACCACCGCTTCGTCGCCGATGCGGAGGCCCTGATCCGCGCTTACGACTCCGATCGCGAACAGATTGCCTTTCATCTCGAAGTCGGTCATCTCCACGGAGTTGAACTTTCCGGCCAGGACCTCTGCACCTTCCAGCGTGAGGGATATCATCCCCCTTTCGGGAGTGATCATGCCGAGCTGCGTCTTGTTCTTCCTGTCGGCGGGGTCTTCGCGGACGATCTTCCAATACGGGAACTTTCCTGTGGCGTAAGTGTTCTCGTCCATGATCAGATCGGCGGCCTCCTTTCCGAACTGGAACGCGAGGATCGAGCGGACGGTCTCCCTCCTGTCGGTGTAGTCGTCGGCCGGACTCATGCCCTTGGCCGCCTCTCTGAGTGCGGCGTCCAGATTCTTAAGCGATGCCGGGGACGTCGAGTCTCCGACCGCGGTCTCGACCATGTCCGCCAATCCTCTGACGAGTTCTGCGTCCTCTCCCAGGTGGCATATGACGCGGTCGTATCCTTCTGCGATGCGGGCGGCGATCATCTCTCTTATCATCGCCTTCTCCTCGCATTTCCACTCCCCCGTAACGGGTATGTCGTAAGAGTTCGCGGGGTAGAACACGTCCAATTCCCTGGGCACGGCTCCCAGGGGGGATGTCACGATGACCTCGTGCACCAGAGTGTCGTGCTGCGCCGTGTGTATCGCGGATGCGAACGCCTTATGCGTCTTTGATATGTGATATGGTTTCCTTGCGGAGCACGGAAGGAGCAGAAGAATGCGTTTGTGCCGGGGTTTGGAGTATCTTTCCGACAGCGTCTCCCTGTATCTTCTCAGATCGGGGCGTTTCAGCGCCTGAGTCGTGCTGCATGCGAATTTATCGCCGACGGTGGGGCACGCCTCCTCTTGATATTCATAGCCGACGCGGTCGAATATCCTCAGCGCGGCGACCGTCCGAGGGGACGACGGCGCTCTCTGATCGACCAATTCTCTCAGTCGTCCGGCCTCGGCGAATGTGTGGACTTTCGAACATTCCCTGCCGAGCTCCGCGGCATTGTCCTCAGAGGCGTCTCCCTCGGCGCGGATCTCTCCCTCGGGGATGAGCCTCGTTCTCGACAGGCCTGCGGCCCTGACCAAGGAGTCGTCGAACATGTCCGCTCCCATGTATGTCAGAAGGGCGAGGGTCGAAGGTTCGGCTATTCCGAGCATGCAGACGATGCGCCCATATCCGACGGACTCTCGGAGTCTGATGACGCTGTCAACGAGTTTTCTTGGGTTGTTCCTGAGTTCGAAGGCGTTGGGAACGACGACCATCTCCGTCTCTTCCGGGACTGTGAACTCTTCCGGGATCGGGAGCCTTGCCACGCATACGTTGCCGAAGATCGCAGGTGCGCCGTTCTCTCTGTACGATAAAGTGGTAAGGATCTTGGGATCCAGCGGGATCTCCGCATCCGCTGCATGAAGCGTTCTGGACCGTCCCTCGTGCGATATGCGGATGCCGCCTTCGGATGTAATTATATAAGGCGTTCTGACGGAGACATCCCCCGTCCTGTACTCGCATATCCTACCGCGGTGCGACCTCGCGACAACGTCCAGCATATCTGCTCTTAAGCAAAGGCTGTTAATTAATCCTTCTTTCGCGGATGCGGCCTGTTTCGGCCCCGCCGGAAATGCACGTTTGCCGCCAAGGCCGCATATGCGCGGAAAGAGCGCCTGCGGCCGCCTTCCGCCTCTTGAACGTCCAAGGACGGCCGCACATTGCCGGATCTTTCGAGAACTCAGTCTCCCAATTCTGACCTCCGCGCATCCGCCGACGCGGAAGGAGCGTGCATCGGGCATATTCTTCTCGGCAATGTTTAAGTTCTCGCATATGCTGCGAGAATCAATCGGTAGCGGGGGCTCGCCGAATGATGCGGGGAATCAGATGAAACGTACATTTACCGACACCGGTGGTGAGATCGGAAATTTTTGGACGATCGAAACGGAAGGGACGTACTTTATCGCCTCCTTCGGCGAATCGGGCGCAAGCGGACAGAGGACCGTCAGGACCTTTGCCTCCGACGCCGAGTGCAGGAAAGAGATCGACAGGCTGATAGCGGAAAAGATCGGAGAGGGCTATATCGAACAGGCCGGAGACGGCGCGACGAGAAGGCGCAGAAAGCCCATTGTTGCTGGGCCGGAACATGCAACGGAGGTTGAGGCGCTGGTGAAGACAGTCGCCGACGGCGACTATGTCAGATCGGCCGCGATCGTCAAGGATCTGTTGCAGAAAGAAGATCTGACAGGACATTACCGCCAGCGGGTGCAGGCGCATGGCATTGCTGTCGGAACGATCCTCAACGACGCGGAGCTTGTGGATCTCAGCACAAAAGACATCCGGGAACCGATTACCAGCGACACGCTGGCGTTCAACCTCGCCTGCCTCGCCGCAGTACGGGGCGACAAACCCGCCGTGCTGAAATATATGCGTCGGGCGCTGAGGGTGGGAAAGGAGCCGAAACACTTCCTTGATGACAAAGATTTTGCGGAATGCAGGGACGACCCGGAGTTCCTTGCGGTGCTGGAAGGGAGGATTCCGGCGGAATTCATCGCCACACGGTTCTACAAGATCAAAGACGACGCACCGTATCTGAACGGCGGACCCGTACTGTATGATATGCAGGGCGGCGTGCCTTACACCAAAAAACTGCAGCTTCCCATACATTTAACGACGGAAGACTTCGGAACTGAGACGGAGATGCCTCATGTCCTGACCGACGCCGGCAGATACATCTTCAGCCTGCAATTCCTGAACGCTCTCAGGGAGATCGGAGTCGACCGTTTCCAGACCTTTCCCGTGGTGATCACCGATGAACCGAGCGGCAAGGTTTGGAGAAATTATGTCCTGGTGAACCCGCTGGGCATAGATTTCGTGATGGACGAGGCGACCGACGAATCGGACGAGTTCGATGTAGAATTGGTATTGGACGACCGCAAGATCGACAACGACGCCAAATTCTTGGTTGTGCAGAACTCCGGCCTCGGCGGCGACTTCCTGATCCTGTCCCTCGAGGCGAGGAGAGAATTGAAACAGTACGCACCGCTGCGGGAGAGAGGGTGGTGCTTCCACAGCATCACTGTCCCGGTCGCAGACCATTGGATTCTGCCTAAGCCGGAAGAGCTGACGGCAGAAGAATGGTGTGAGAAATGCGAACAATATTTAGATCGAAAATTGTGCGCGCGCGCCATCGAATGCGCCCAAAACGCCGTCGCCCGGGACGATAAAAATCACCTGAGCTGGTATTGGCTGGGAAAGGCTCACAGCGGCGACATGAAACTGCGGAAACCGGAGGGGGAGGAAGAGAGCGCTTTGCGGAAAAAGATCATCGAATTCTACGAAAAATCCGTAGAGTTGAATCCCAATTATGCCCCTGCGTGGCTGGCCCTCGAAATCAAGTCGGATGAGTGCCTGCTCAAAGCATTGGAGGTCGACGGCAGGTTCGATGACGCCTATGAGGAATTCTTCGACCACAACCGGCCGTATGATGGGGACGGCCCCGAACTTGCCCGCAAGTGGACGGAGAATGCACCGGAGAATCCCCGCGCGTGGTACTGTTATGCGGAATCCATGAATGGGGATGAGTACAGGGAGCAGAGGATCGCCGCTTACGAGAAGGCCTTGGAAATAAAGAGGCTTCCGAACATCCTTTGGGCGCTTGGAAGGGAATACTGCGATGCAGACCCGGAAAAGGCATTGTTCTATTTCTCCCAACTGACGCAGCAGGACACGGTGGATTTCTCCTACTTTGGGTGGAACATGTTCGGCGATTTCATGTGGAAGAATGCGGAGAATGCGATAAGATGCGCAACACCGCTGGTCAAAGAGGAGCTTGTGGACGTGTTTTCGGACAAGCCTAAGTTCTGGAATATCGAAACGGAGGGGGCAAGCTACGCCATCCTGTCCGGCGAGTTGGGGACCGAGGGCGAATCGTCGTCCGCAAAATACAGCTGCAACGACGAGAGCCTCCGCCCGGGACTCGTGGAGAGCTGCCAAGAAGATGCGTATAAGAAGTACGCCAAAAAGAGAGCGAAAAACTATCTTCCGCTCAGCTTTTTCAACCTCAGACCCGACCTGAAGTACGAGCAATCGCCGGAGGCGAAGGCGCTGGAAGACAGATATTCGGAACTCCTTGGGAAGATAGAAGCCCTTCCCAAGAGCGACCTGAAAAAACTCCCAAAGGAGATCGCCGACCCGCGCGCCGTATTTGACGCTCTGGACGACAAAAAACTCATCAAACAGATCAGACGCAGTCTTCTCTCGGCGGTGCTCGCCCTCAAAGGGCATGATTTCGCCCCGCAGGGCATGATCTTCGAATGGTATTACGACGGCGACAACAACTATGATTATGCACTCGGAGATTTCTATGGAGTGTGTGAATTCAAGGACGGCCGCCCCGAATTCGGCGGCGGATGCCGGGAGGATGCCGGCGAGTTCTATGTGGGCGGGATCATGGGTGCTTTGTACGAATCACTGAACAAACTCAACCGCAGCGGATTCAGCGACCCGTCCCTGATCGCCGACCTGTTCGACGCAAAGTTGTTCATGCTGGCGGAACGCGCATACCGCAAGGCGGAGAAATTCGTGGATATGCCGTTGTTCTTCATGGGCAAAATCGATGCCGAACCCATATTCATCGCCGCGCCGAGGGGAAAGACCGAGTGAGGGGCAAGGCCCCGCGCACAAACCATATTACAGTATAATAAGAAGAAAGAACAAAGAACCGGGGAGGAATGCAATGCGGCGCAATTTTGTATACAAGGATGAGAAATCCAACAAGTTCTGGTCCATTGATGTGGACGGATCGAACTACACCGTGACGTACGGCAAGGTCGGCACAGACGGACAGACAAGCGAAAAGACATTCGAGACC
>JAITQH010000017.1 GCA_031288985.1 Candidatus Methanoplasma sp.
CACAAGCCCCCAGAGCAGAGCGGCCCCGATTATGGCGCCTGCAATCTGGAACACGACATACCCTGCGAAATCCGTCAGCCCTATCCTCTTGGTGAGCAGCGCCCCGAAGGACACGGCAGGGTTTATGTGGCAGCCGGATATCGATCCTATGACGTATGCCGCGGCCACGATCGAAAAGCCGAACGACAGGGCCACCGCAAGGTGGCCTCCGCCCGTATCGGCGCCAAGAAACACCGCCGCACCGCACCCCATAAAGACCAATATCATGGTCCCCACCAGTTCTGCGAAATATTTTCTGATCCTATTTGCTTCCATTGTTCCCGCCCCCTCTGCAAAGCAGATGTCGGTGGGTTGAAATTTAGATATTGACTATATATAACTTGCAAAACTACACGAACACGGCCGCACTTTGCACCGAAACAGGATGTTTCTCCGCCGGCGGCGGGTGCGGCGCCTGGGGAAGCGGCCGGCCGAGGGGGGAGAGTCGGGATCGATGCGTCTGTCGGGCATTCGGGCAAAGCCTATTATAAAATAGAACAATGTGGGGCTGTGGGTACGCCGTACCCAGTCAAACAATCCTTTGCGCGAGTGTAACCCCCATGGACGAGAAGATAGTTGATGTAAACGAACTGCGCGTGGATGACGTACCTTTTGTTGGCGGTAAAGGAGCCAATCTGGGAGAGCTGACCTCTGCGGGTTTTCCTGTTCCCGGCGCCTTCGTCCTTACCACGGTCGCATACGACTATTTCCTGAGCAAGAGCAAGATTCTGAAAGACATCGAGAAGGAACTGAAGAAGATCGACCGCACATCCGACAGCAGCCTCACCAAGGCATCCGAAAGAATAAGGAAGCTCTTCGAGACCTACGAGATACCGGATGATCTCAAAAAGGAGATCGTCTCCAACTACAACCTGCTCATTCCAAAGGGGAAGAAAGGGTTCGTTGCCGTAAGGTCCAGCGCCACCGCGGAAGACCTTCCCGATGCAAGTTTCGCAGGACAGCAGGAAACATACCTGAACGTCAACGGCGACAAGGATCTCTTCGATAAGATCAGGAAATGCTGGTCATCCCTGTTCACCGCAAGGGCGATATCATACAGGGAGAAGCAGGGCTTCGCCCACGAGGACGTGAAGCTTGCGGTCGTCATCCAGAAGATGGTCGATTCGGAAGTCTCCGGCATCATGTTCACCGTAGATCCTCACAGCGGCGCCAAGAATATCGTCATTGAAGCGGGATACGGACTCGGAGAGGCCATTGTGGGCGGAGAGGTCACTCCCGACACATACACCGTGGACAAGATCAAGATGGACATCTCCAAGAAGAGGATATCCACCCAGAAATGGAAGTACGTCAGAGGCCCCGAGGGAGGGTGCCTCAAAGAGGATGTCCCGGAAGGATTGGAGAACAAACAGAAGATCGACGATGTGCGCATAAGAGAGATAGCGGAGATAGGAAGGCAGGTGGAGATACACTACCAAAGGCCTATGGACATGGAATGGTGCATAGAGGACGGGAAAGCATACCTCGTGCAGGCCAGGCCGATCACCGCCGTCGGAAATGCATCCTGCAACGGCGGTTCTCAGGCGGCGGACACCAACAGCGAGAACATCGTCCTTACGGGCCTTGGCGCGAGTCCGGGATTCGCAACCGGGACCGTGTGCATATACGAGGAGACGATGAGCCTCGACGTCATAAAGGACGGCGACATCCTTGTCACGAAGATGACCATGCCCGACATGGTCCCCGCCATGAGCAGATCCGTCGGAATTGTGACCAATGAGGGCGGCATGACATGCCACGCCGCCATAATATCAAGGGAGCTCGGCACCCCCTGCATCGTCGGGACCGGGAACGCCACAGACCTCCTGAAGAACGGAGAGGTCATCACGGTCGACGGCACCACGGGCACAGTGTACAAGGGAGAGATCAAGAAGAAGGATCCTGCCGAGGACAAGACTTCGCCCGCCTTCACCGCCGAATACATACCCGTCACGGGGACCAAGGTCATGGTCAACATGAGCATGCCCACGAAGGCGGAGGAAGTGGCCAAACTCCCCTGCGACGGAGTGGGGCTCATGAGAAGCGAGTTCCTTTTTACGAATTACATAGGCGAACACCCCTGCGCCGTCATAGAAGAGGGGAGATCCGATGAACTGATCTCCAAGCTGGCGGACGGGATCGCAAAGGTTGCCAGGGCATTCTATCCCCGCCCCATAACATTGAGGACGTCCGATTTCAAGACCAACGAATACAGGGATATGAAAGGAGGATCCGCATTCGAACCCAACGAGGACAACCCCATGATCGGATGGAGAGGGTGCTCCAGATATGTTTCGGAAAACTACCGCGAAGCCTTCATCTGCGAACTCAAAGCCATAAAGAGGGTCAGGGACGACTTCGGACTCAAGAACGTCAACATAATGCTTCCGTTCGTCAGAACCGTCGACGAGGTCGAGAAGGTCACCGCCATGATGGCGCAGGTCGGCCTGAAAAGAGGATTGGATCTCAAACTGTATCTCATGGCGGAGGTCCCCGTGAACATATTCATGGCGGAGGAGTTCTGCAAGCACTGCGACGCGTTCTCCATCGGCTCCAACGACCTCACCCAGCTGACCATGGGATGCGACCGCGATTCGGATCTCCTCGGAAGAATGGGATACTTTGACGAGAGGAACCCCGGCGTCAAGGCCGCCATATCTCAGCTCATAAGGGTTGCTCACGAGAACGGGAAGACCGTCAGCATCTGCGGACAGGGTCCGTCCGTGTATCCCGAGTTCGCGGAGTTCCTTGTTGACGAAGGGATCGACAGCATATCTCTGAACCCCGACACTTTTGTGAAGACGAAATTCAGCATCGCATCCGCCGAGCAGAAGATCATCCTCAAGGGTCTGAGAGAACTCAGAAAGAAGGGATGAGCGGCTCGGCCCGCCGATGCGGGCCGGGACTCATCCTCAGGAGTCGGGCGGTTTGCGGCCCTCGGCCTTCGAGCTTGTCATAAGGCGCTCGTTTAGTCCGTCGCCCAGTTCCTTCGGCAGGAGCATCGTGGTGATCTCCATGAACGGATGTTTGGATCCTTCGATTATCTTGACGTCGTCCAGCGTCTTCAGCCCCCATCTTTCCGCCGTCTTTTCCAGACCGAGTTCCACATGCATGTCGTTGGGCTCCAGGACGATGGCCTTGAATGTGCTGAGCTTCATGCGTTTGGCCGCCATCATGCGGTGGTGGCCGTCGACGAGAAGGTAGCCGTTCAGACGTTTTATCACTATCAGGGGTTCGTTCAGGCCTCTTTTGATCTCATACTGCCTTCCTATCAGCTCGTCCATGTACACCTCCTTCTGAGTCGGTATCACTTGGTCTATGTAGACATCCTGATTGTATACTTTCATGCGCACGCCGTTCTGCTGCTCCATGAAGTTCTTGACGCTCATGACCTTCCCGGGGCGGGACTTCTCTATTTGGGATCTTACGATGTCTATGTTGGATATTATCCCGACGATCTTCTTGTTCTCGTCGACGACCGGCAGGTTCCTGAGGCCGTAGCGGAACAGTACGCGCGTCGCGTCATCGATGGACATGGAAGGAATGGCGCACAGCGTGCCCGGACTCATGACCTCTCTCATCTTGGCATTGGGAAGATCTATGTGGCTGAGGAGTTCCTTGGCCGTGATGAACCCCAGAAGATAATCGTTCTCTACGATCGGGAAACCGTGGAAGTTGGAGCTTATTATCTTCTCCCTCACCTGGCTGACCGTCATATCGGGAGTGACGCACTGAACGTTCCTCACCATGTAATCCGCGACCGTTGCACCCATGTTATCATACGGGCATGGTCTGGGCAATGAAAAACTTTTATGTGCGCAGAATGGTTGACGCGCATGGGATTCTTGAAACGGCTCATGAAGGGACGCGGCCCTGAGATGTACACCGAAGAGGAGTTCGACGCCGTGGAGAATCACATAGATCGTTGCTTCGGACATGTGGAGAACGTGTTCCATGAGCTCGTGTCCCCCGATATACATGTGGACATAGAGGTTGTGGAGCCTGCGCCCGGCCGGAACTTCTATACTCTTGTCACGGTCGGCATGGGGGCGCACCGTATGAAGATGCCCCGGGATCTGAGGGGATGCGACCTCGAACGCGCGGAGCTGCTCATATGCCTCCCGCCCGATTGGAATATCGAAAGCGACGAAGAGCGGTGGTATTGGCCGCTGCGCTGGCTGAAGATCATGGCCCGGATCCCGATAGAGGAGAGGTCGTGGGTCGGATACGGGCATACCGCTTCCGACGGAGAGAAGTTCGCGGAGAACACAGGGTTCACGGCCGTCATGGCTGTCATGCCGGATGCGTTCGGCGAAGACAGCCGTTGCTGCGAGATGCCGGACGGCGGCGAGGTCAACTTCTTTCAGCTTGTGCCGCTGTTCGACGACGAGCTGAACCTCAAATCTGCAACCTGCGCCGAAGATCTTGAGGATCTGTTCAAAAAGAAAGGCGTCGGACACGTGGTGGACATTGCCCGCCGCAGCGTCTGCCGCGTGTGACGCCACGGAAGCGCCGCCTCAAATTTCACATCCCAGGTAATATTAAATACGGTTCTATTATTACCGAGTAACACGAATATTGATAAAAATATTTAGGAGGAATAATATGAAGATTAACGCATTGTTGGTGTTGGCCGTCGCCGTTCTGGTGTCCGGAGGCGTTCTGACAGGTTTCGGCGGCGATTCAGACGCAGCCGGCCCTTTGACCGTCATTGACGGAGAAGGCAATGAATTCAAATACAGTAAACCGGCGGATCACGTCGTGACCATGGGTTTCGCTTCCACTTTGACCGTGGTGGAGCTTGGTGCGATCGATAAGATCGTCGGCGTCGACCGCTACTCCACATACGATTACAAAAAGGACGAAAGACTGAAGGATCTGAAGGCCGCGGATCTCGGAAGCTATTATTCCGCGAGCAACAACGACCTCATCGTCGCCACTCTCGTACAATGGGTGGAGGAAAAGAAGATGTCCTTGGACGACACCGTGATCCTCACCGCCTATTCCAATTCCAAGGTCCTGCGCACGGCTCTTGCAGAGCACGGTTTCACCCATGTTCTTGTATACCTCACCGTCACAGATTACGATCAGATAGTTGATTTCGTCAATGATGTGTCCATTGCCGTCACCGGCGGGACATCGGCCGTGGTCAACGACATGAAGGCCGTCCGCGACGTTGTCCGCGACGGAGTTGCGGGAGTGTCCGAAAAGAGCAAAGGCATCGCGGTATGGTACACCGCCAGCACGGGCGAGTTCACAGTCGGCAACACCGGTTCCATCGCCGTGTCTCTGATAGAGTCTGCCGGCGGGGACAATCCTGCAAGGGATCCGTCTGTATCGACGCCGACCTATGGAAGCGTTGCAACGATCTTGGATCTGGTGAGTCAGGACAGGGATACCGTGATATTCCTTTCCGAAGTCTACATAAACAACAACCACACCGTCGCAGACTTCCGCAATGAGGCCCTCGGCGGGGATCAGTCCGTAAAAGTTGTTGTGCTCAAAGACGAGTGGAACAATTACTGCCCCGGCGCGGCCGACGGTCTTTGGGCCGTCGCGTCTACGTTGTACCCCGAACTGTTCAGCGGCGAGGCTCCGACGGCGGATGCCGGCTCCGATGAATTCCCCATATTGTATATGGCGGTCGGTGCGGCGATAGTGGTCATATTGCTCGCAATCGTAGCAGTATATATCATGCGTCGCCCTTAAGGCAGAAGATGTCAGGCAAAACAAGGGTCAGCAGACGGGCAAAATTGCTGTCCGCAGTCGCCGTCCTGACGGCGATACTGACCCTTTCCATACTTTTGGACCTTTCTTGGGCCAGACACCCTCTCTCCCTGGGAGAGGTCTGGGCCGCCCTGACCGGCCACGGCACATGGGCCAACAACATCATTGTGAACTCCATCAATGCCCCAAGGGTGGCGTTCGGAGTGTTCGTGGGCGCCGGCCTCGCCGTTACGGGCGCCGTCATGCAGGCGATATTCCGCAATCCTCTTGCATCCCCTTACATCCTGGGGCTTTCTTCGGGCGCGTCTCTGGGAGCGGCCGTCGCCATACTGTTCTCGGTGCCTCTGATCCCGATCGCGATCGTCCAGCCTGCCTTGGCGTTCGCATTCTGTCTGGGGACCATGCTCTTGGTGTACGTGCTGTCCGGGACAGGCGGAAAACTGAGGACGGAGACCCTCATACTGGCGGGTGTGGCCGTGTCCTCTCTCCTGTCCGCCGCCGTATCCTTCCTGACGTACATCGCCCCCAGCGAGAAGATGGGCGACATCGTCTTCTGGTCCATGGGGAGCCTCTCAAAGGTGACATGGACGGAGATGACGTTCTCCATCCCGATAATCGTAGCAGGCATGGCCATAATGCTGACGCAGTCCAAGAACCTTAACGCCATGATGCTCGGCGACGCCCACGCCATGGATCTCGGAGTGGATGTGAAGAAGGTCCGCCTGTTCCTTCTGATCGTTTCGACTCTGACGGTCGCGGCCGCCGTGGCCTTCGTCGGGGCGATCGGTTTCATAGGGTTGGTGATACCCCACATATTCAGGCTGCTGCTCGGGCCCGACAACCGCATAGTGCTGCCTTTGTCCGCGCTCGGAGGCGCGGCGTTCATCCTTCTGTGCGACTACGCGGCGCATATGGCGGCGGAGCATTACGGCGTGCTGCCGATAGGCGTGGTCACCGCCTTCATAGGCGCGCCGTTCTTCATCTACCTGCTTTCGAGGAAGAGAAGCGAGGTGGGATGGTGAGCGTGCTGGAAACAGACGGATTGTCGTATATGTACGACGACAAGATCGTTTTGGACGAGGTGTCCGTCAGCGTCGGCAAGGGCGAGATACTCGGCATACTCGGACCCAACGGGTGCGGGAAGACCACTCTTCTGAAGAACCTCAACCGCAACCTGCATCCCCACGGAGGGTGCGTGACCATAGACGGAACGGATCTCGAGGACATCACGAAAAGGAGCATAGCCCAAAAGGTCGCCGTGGTCCCCCAGACCAACGAGATACGCTTTGCGTTCACCATCAGGGACATAGTGAAGATGGGAAGGATGCCGTTCCAAGAGGCTTTTCGGGGAGAGTCGTCGGCAGATCTGGAGATCGTCGAGAAAGCGATGGAGCGCACGGGGCTCCTCCCCCTTGCCGACCGCTTCATAAACACCGTCAGCGGCGGAGAGAGGCAGAGGGCGATAATCGCAAGAGCGATAGCCCAGACTCCCGAGGTGATCCTCATGGACGAACCCACTCTGCACTTGGACGTCAACATGCAGTTCGAGGTGCTCGATCTCGTTTCATCGCTCGCCAAGGAGAGCGCGCTGACCGTCGTGATCGTGTCCCACGACCTTCCGATGGTCACGAGATACTGCGACCGCGTCATATTGATACACGACCGCAGGGTTTTCGCCGTCGGGTCCCCCGAAGAGATCCTCACGCCCGAGAACATGCGCACGGTGTTCAAAGTCGATGCGGAGCTTGAACGGGACTCCCGCACCGGCAGGAGCACGGTCAGGCTTTTCGGATCGTGCCGCGTCTGATCGTCTTTTTGCAATGTTCGTTGCGACAACCC